>DLGL01000087.1:0-766 GCA_002482685.1 Bacteriovoracaceae bacterium UBA7695
GAATTATATTGAGTCATTATCAGGGAGTGAAAATGAAGCTAGTACCATTGATGGTAATTTTAAGCATGGGCCTCGTAGGGTGCTCAGGTTCAAAGTCTGCACAAAAAGTCAGTCAAGAAACACCACAAATTGAATTATCAGATGCAGATGAGTTCATCGAAAATCCGAATGAAGAACCAGCAGTAGAAGCTATAGCGACAGAAGAAGCTGTAGCAGACACCGAAGAGCCGGTAAGTGATTCAATGGTTTCAGAAGAACCTCTGGTTGAAGAAGCCACTCCGGTAATTTCTGATTCAGCTCCTGTTATTATCGATAACTCAATGGCAGGGTCTGAAAGATCGTATATAGTTCAAAAAAATGAAACGCTTATGATGGTTGCATTTAAGCTTTACGGTGATTATGGAAAATGGAAAGAATTGGCCAACTATAATCGTGATTCTTTAAAAGGCTCTACACTTCTAAATAATGGTATGACTCTTAAGTATGTGGCACCTGCTGAGGAATTTGTTTGGAATCCTCAGGGACTTCCTTATCTTATAAGAACTGGTGACACGCTTGGCGGAATTTCAACAAACGTTTATCAAACTTCTAAAAAGTGGAAAATGATCTGGGAAAATAATCGTCCCTTGATTAAAGATCCCAACAAGATTTTTGCTGGCTTCACACTCTATTACCTAGAAAACGGTCGTGACGTCGCAACTGAAATTTAAATCTTACTCACTCCTGAAATCTATGAAGCCCCTGCCTTTGGCGGGGGTTTTCTGTT
>DLGL01000087.1:781-24335 GCA_002482685.1 Bacteriovoracaceae bacterium UBA7695
TTGATAGTTTTTTCTTCTTGTTCAAGTTTTATCATTCCGCTGAGATCGAATAAAAGCTCAAATCTAACCGGAAAGTATACTCCAATGTCTAAACAGGACTTTGAAGATCATTTGGCTTCTTTGAAGGCCCCATTCCTAGCAGGCCATTCTACTAAAGTCTTTAAATTAGATGACGGCACCAGGACCTATGTAGAAAGTCTGATGACAGATATCATCGCAAATAATGAGATTTTTTTTCAGAAACTTAAATCAGGAAATATAACTATTCTTGATACTGAATCTCCGATGCATTTTTCTTTACCCAAGGGTGAAATATTTTTATCGCGTGGCCTCATAACTAAATATATAAAAAATGAAAGTATGCTTGTTTGTATTTTATCTTACGAACTTGTGAGAAGTGACAGATTGCTTTATCCAAAACAAACTGTAATTCCTGTTGGATACGTCACTTTAGAAAGAATGATAAGTCTTAGCCGGCTCACCCTAGATGAAAAAATGGAAGTTCATAAATGGGCCCATCACCTTACTGTCAGAAGTGGATTTGATGGTGAATACTATTTATCATGGCTCCAATCACAAAATAGAAACACTGCAGATTTTATTCTTCAAGTCGGGGATGCAAACCAAATAACAAGAGAAGAGTCACTTTTTAAGGCATTTTTGATTAAATCCACCAACGAAGAACAGGTTATGCCTAGAAAAGAGTCCAGTAAGAAATTTTATTCATTTATTAACCGAATACGGGATGTCATATGAAACCAGAACAAGCTGAGCGTTTTTTTATTGAAGAGTTGTTCAATAAAACTCAGGACAAAAACATTCTAAAAGAAGAAAAACTAGAAGAAGTAGACAAACTGACCGGTGATGCTTCGACCCGAAGGTATTATAGAATATTTACAAACAACGACAGCTTTGTCGTAAGCCTCGATAATCCATTTGACGGAGAAATTGAGAAACATCCATTTTTGGGAGTTCAGAAATTTTTGGCACAGAACCGAATTAAGGTACCAGAAATAATCGATCACAATTTAAGTCGGGGATACCTTCTCCAGGAAGACCTCGGAAATGCGACACTTTTACAGCATATATCAGGAATTAACAGTACTCAGGAAGAATTCGATACTTATAAAATAATTATTGATCAACTCCTTGAACTTCATAGGATACCAAAAACGGCAATTGAAAACTCAAACCTATTTCAATTAAAGTTTGATCACCAGAAGTACATGGATGAAACAAGATTTACCTTTAAATACTTTTTTAATTTTTTTAATAAGATTACAGATGAAGGAATGATTAAAGACTTTGAAAATCTTTTTGACCCAATTATGGCCCGGTTAGCTTCTCAGAAAATGGTTATTACTCATCGGGATTTTCATTCGCGAAATATAATGGTTAAAAATGGAAAATTCATCTTCATCGATTTTCAAGATGCAAGGTGGGGGATTCCTCAGTATGATCTTGTTTCCCTTCTTGAAGATTGTTATTACGACCTTAAAGAAGAAAATCGTCAAAAATTAAAACGATACTATTTTGACAATCTTGATCCCTCCATTCATGGACAGAAAAATTTTGCTGAGTTTGAAGCGCTCTATTGTGATATGGCCATACAGAGAGTATTTAAAGCCGTGGGAAGTTTTTGTTATATATACAATTGGCGTAAAGACGACAGATATTTAAAATACATAGGTTTTGCCATGGAGAAGATTCGTAGAATAATGATGGATAATTCAAAGTACTCTGAACTCAAAACTAAACTTTATCAGAACTATTATGCAAATTGATCACTGTTTAATTCTGGCCGCTGGATTTGGCACACGGATGGGTCAAATTGGTCAGAAACTTCCTAAAGTACTCTGGCCGATTTTTGAAAAAAGTTTACTTGAACTTCAGGTTGCTTATGCAAAATCATTAGGTGCAAAAAAAATCTATATAAATCTTCATTATATGGGGGAAGAAATTGAAAACTTCTGCAAGGGTAAATCAGCTTTTGAAGATGTTACATTTCTTTGGGAAAAACCGGAAATTTTAGATATCGGCGGTGCTATTCACAATTTAGCTGCGCTTCCGGAAGTTAAGTATAAAGGAAAACTACTTGTTCTAAACGCAGATCAGTTTTTTTATATTCGAAAAGAAGAAATGGAAAAATTTCTCAAACCTTTTTCAAAATCGGCATCAGTTTTATTCTCCTACTGGGTTGAATCCGATCTTGGATACAATGCACTCAAGATCAATGAGAAAAGGGAAGTTGTCTCAATAATAAAGAACAAAGATATTTCTCCCGGTTCACGGGTCGAGACCTATACTGGAATCTCTTATGTTGATTTATCGCAATTGAAGCCTGTCAAAGGTGTAAGCTTATTTTTTGATTCTGTTTGTCCTATAAAAGATCAGGCCGTACCCGCTATACTTCTTGAAAAGGTCGACTACTGGGACTTCGGAACTCTCAAAAGATATTGGGAAACCTCTTTCAGGATATTACAAACATACTCAGCAAATTCTAATCATCCTTTTTTAAGATTTCTTGTTACTGAACGTGCCCTTAAAACATGGAAGATTGATCTGCTTAAATTCTCATATCATGCGACTGCAGCAAGGATAATAAATCTAACTAATGAATCAAGTTCATTAGAGGCTGGCCCTGCAATTATTCTGGCCGACGCGCAGGTAAAAAAAATGACTGGTAATATAATTTGGTGGAAGGATATTTACGAAGAAGTTAAGTAACCTTCGATTCTTTTATGCAGTCTACTGGACAGGCTTCAATACAAAGTCCACAGAGTGTACAGCTCCAGGGATCGATTGCGTATTCTGTACCGTTTGAAATGACAGCATTTTCTGGACAAACCACACGGCAATTGTCACAACTGATACAAATGGATGATATTTCTAAGCTAACTTGAGACATACCTTTATTATAAGGCAAATTTGAAATGGAACAATTGAAAGTAAAAAAGAAAGATGTTCTTGTCCTGAACCTGATAGTTTATCTGTGTTTATCCTTTATTTTTTTATGCCTTCAGTATGCTTATCGTCACCAACTGTCCCCGTTCTCTACTGCCTATCTTAAAAAGAGTTTTGAACTCTTCTGGTACGCGCTACTTCCCTTGGGTGTAGCGATGATTTTAGTTTGGAAACATCACCGTTGGTCGGTCGCTGTGTATTCGTTTTGTATTATGCTGGTTAGTTACAAGGTCGTTGAAGGTCTATTTCTGGAATTTAATAAAATCATTGTTATTGCCTTGTTTTTTTACGTTGTTATAGCTTATTTTCTCTTTCAGCTTTTTAGTCATTACCTCTCTATGGCAAGCCTCAACGCTAATTATTCTCCCTCCGACCTTTTTGATCCATTACTCAAAGAGATTCCGTGTGCACTTGTAGTAGGAAATTCTGAATATCAAGGTTACCTCACTAACTGGGACGCAGAAGGCTGCTTCGTTAAATTACAGGGCCCTCTTCAACAGGCGAGTCACGGAAAACTAATTATCGACTTTAAAGGTAGAAGTTTCGAACAGACAGGGGAACTTGTTGCTCACTCTAGGGATTTTCAAGGCATTGGCATAAAATTTGGTGAGACCCCAAAAGGTTTAAATGTTTTCAACTGGTCAGAATTTACTGAGCTTATTCATGAATTAGGCTTCAAACCAGAAAGGTTGAGATGAAAATTCTAGCACTTTGTATTCTGTTTTTGGTCTCATGCTCAAGACAGTCTGAAACACCTGAAGCTGTATTACAGGAGTTTGTAGAAACTCAATCATCTGAGATAAAAACGATAAAGTCTGAAAGCTTCAGACTTATCTCTAAAAGCTGTCAGGATAACAAGTGCTCCCTAACCTATTCAGTGGGTTACAAGACACTCTTGAAGGAAAAAACAGCGTTCGTTACAGAGGTTCAAAAAAAGGCAGAAATGCTTCAGGTAAAGAATAGATGGTTGATAGCTGAGGTCAGTAATATAAACACTGCCCACGAGAGTTTAGAACCCATAAACCTCTAACTGTTTAAGATTAAGTTGAACTTAACCGATAGGTCTAGCGGAGACACTATGTCCGAAAAAGATTTTTTATCATTTTTAGTTGATGAAACATTGAAACTGCAAAAAGGCGGTCACGTTGAATTATCTAGTCTTGAGACGAAAATTCAGGATTACGGTCTTATTTTTCTAAAAGGTATTTTCATTCCTCAGGCACAGGTTCTTAGATTTTCAACTCCGTTTGGAGATCTGGATGTACCCGTTAATTGGTCTGTTTTTTCTATGGAAAATTCATCAGTTCATTATAATTTACTGGATGAAAAAAACGATATTGATAGTTTCTTTAGAGTCATAAAGTCGGCTTGGCAGAAACCTATTGAAAAACTTCTCATCACACACGATGATGGATTTTGCTACCTTGTTGGTTTGCGTGCAGGTGAGGAAGCTCACTTACATGACCTGCTTAATCCTCAGGAATGGCTTAAGTCAGCCTAAACAAATGCACTAAATCCAGTTATGGCCCTACCAACGATTAAGGAATTTATTTCTTTTGTTCCTTCATATGAATATAGAGCTTCTGCATCTGCAAGGAATCTACCAACATCATTTTCCAGAAGGATGCCATTCCCACCATGTATAGACCTTGCCATGGAGACAATTTCTTTACAGCTTTTGGTACAAAAAACTTTTGCTAACGAGGCGTGCTCATCCAGGAGTCTTTCTTGATCTTGTAATTGAGAGAGTCTCATAACCATAGTCTGCATAGCAGTTAAGTACCCTAACATTTGCGCCAATTGATCCTGGATAAGTTGGAAACTTCCAATTGGTCTTCCAAATTGCTTTCGGGTTTGTGAATATCTTGCGGCTACTTCATAAGCACCACGAGCACATCCTACTGCTTGCCAGGCGACACCTGCCCTGGTCATGCGCAAAACCTCGGAAGTATTTCTAAAATTATGACCTTTCTCGAGCCTCATTTTCTCTGGTACGCGACAATCGACCAACTTTATTTCTGCATTTTGCACAGTACGTAGAGATAACTTATTTTCAATTTTTTTCGTAGTAAATCCGGGAGTATCTTTGTGGACAATAAAACCTTTCACACGGTCATCTTCTATATTACGGGCCCAGATAATTGTGAAATCGGAAAAGGTAGCATTCCCGATCCATTTCTTTTCACCATTTATAATCCATGAGTCGCCATCTTTTTTACAGGTTGTTACTAATCCACCTGCCGCACCTGATCCGACATCAGGTTCAGTTAAACCAAAAGCTCCAAGAAGCTTGAAGTCGCGCATCAGTGGAAGATATTCATTTTTTTGTTCTTCAGAACCCAGCAAATAGATTGATCCCATCGCCAGACCACTTTGCACTCCAAAAAATGTTGAAAATGAAGTATCGACTCTTGCCATTTCCATCGCCAGAATTCCCTCCAGAACATTACTCATACCTTTGAGGCCATAACCTTTATAAGTTAATCCACCTAATCCCAGGGCACCAACTTTCGGAATTAAGTGATGAGGAAATTCAGCTTTCATCCAGTATTCATCAGCGATTGGATTTACTTCCTTATCCATGAACTGACGAACTTGAAGCTGAATATCCCTTTCTTCTGGAGTGAGCATTTCACTGACGGAATAAAAATCCCCATCAGGATAGGGAAGCTGCTTAGGAGACTCAGATTTCGCCATTTTCATCATTTTTGAAACCATTGATGGATCAAGCTTAGATAAAAATTCAAAGAGCTCAGAAGGATCTATGGCCTTAGCAACTCGAGTAAGTTTGTGGATTTTTGAGAGAAAAGAAGGCAGTTCATTTGATTCCATGATTCACCTCGTAAGTATGGATGAAATGGTATCACTCAGAAGGCAAAAAAAAAGCCCCGATTCCGGGGCTTTTCGTGTGTATGTGTATAGAAAATCTTAAAGAGCGATGTAGTATTGTTTAAGCATCGCTGCATCAGCTTCAAGGTTCGGTGAGTTACAAACAACGTAACCTCGGCAATCCATATCTTTAAGAGCTTTCATAAGGTCTTTCCAGTTGAACTTAGATTTCTCAAGGTTCAAGTGTTTTAAGTCACCTTTAGAGTTAGAGCTGATACCAGAAATATGGATATGCATCTCTTCAAGTGATTTAGGACCAAGCTCAGCTTTTAATGTTTCAAGCGTTTCGCAGAAACCTTTATAGTCATTCACGTTACCTGTACGAGCGTAAAGGTGAGAGAAGTCCATACATGGCTTACAGCTGTTCACTGACTTAGAAAGCGAGATCAACTCTTCAAGTGAACCAAACTGAGAAGTTTTCCCAGTAAGCTCAGGACGAAGTTCAATTTCAATATCAAGACGAGAAAGACGCTCTTCAATTACGTTAAGAGACTTCTCGACCAGATCAAATACATCATATGGAGAATCTTTCATGTAGAAAGCTGCGTGGAAAGTCATAGACTCCGCTCCACAAAGATCAGAGATCTTAGCTGTCTGAATGATACGCTCAACTGATGAGTCGATCTTATCTTGCTCACGAGCATTTAAGTTAATGTAATAAGGACCATGTGAAGTGAGAGGAACTCCCAATTCATATGAAACTTTACGAAGAGCAGATGAAACTTCTTCCTTCATGCGCACGCCATGAGCGAACTCAAGTTGCATACAATCCAGACCAAGCTCGTGAATGCGTTTTACGCCTTCAACAGGATTGTTTTTCTTAGCAGTACTGTTAGGAACACCTGCAGTACCAAATAATAAACGGTCAAAAGCCATTGGAATCTCCTCAGACTAAACAACTAAAATATCTTATTAACCCAACTATCAATTTGTTTTAAACAACTCATACAACCCAGACCCATGCTGTACCCGTCCTGCATCTTTTTTAAATCAAAGACGCCTTCGGTTTTGCAAGCCTCACGAATGTCGGCCACATTAACACAAAAGCATTCACAGATGATAATTTCGTCTTCAAGTTTTTCGGGTAGTGAAAATAATTCATCTACGCGGTCTATTTGATTCAGAAAGTCCTTATCCATTTTGGCCTTGTCACTCTGCGACGTACTCTCAAAATCAGTCTCGATTCGTGTGGGGGCTTTATAGCCTCGAGTCCAATTTATGTCCATGGGAAAGCCTTAAGGGTGTAATAAAGTAATGCAAATAAGATTTATGAGGTGATAAACTAAGTCTAACTCTGCTAAATTTTTGGATTTTTACGACTATGCGTGTGACTCTATTTTTATTCATTTTGGCATGTTTGATGGCCCTCTTTCTTTGGGTAACCTTAAGCGGTGCGTTACTAGTCGTAGGATTCGCCTTCCTGTTATTTTTAACTGTAATTACAGTAGGTTATAGTGATACAACAATCCTATTTCTTTTGGGCGCCCGGGAAATAAAAAGTACAGACGAAGCAGAGTTTTTTGCTGCTGCAGTGCAAGGAGCTTACAAACTTGCAGTGTCTCAACCGAAACTCTATTTCTATAACGGTGCCTTAGAGCGGGCCTTTGTTCTTCAAAACAATAATTCAATCAGTTTGATTCTTAGTAAAGAGCTACTAGAAATTTGCTCCCAGGATGAACTCTCAGCAATATGCTTTGAACTTCTCGTGCAGGTTAAAAAAAATCTCGCATCTAAGAGAACAAAAGTCATGTTTGTCATCGGAACTCTATCCTGGCTGGCGCATTCAGCTATTGAACTCTTGAATAAAATTATTTCCTTCAAAGAATTTCGCCAGTCGATGAATTGGCTTCTTTATTTTTTACTTCAGCCTTGGTTTGATTTGATATTTAAACTTACGTTGGGAGAAAAATATTTTAGAAAACTTGAATCCTTGATGGAAGTTTTCCCGGTTGAGAATAATCTTTTAAAACGTGTTGGATCAAAGTTACGTCGCCCATCCGAGATCTACTCGCTTTCGAGTCATAAGATGATTGAGTTTTCCTCGGCAAATAAAAGTCGGCATTATCAGAACATAATTACGCTCGAATTTTTACCTCATGAATGGGATATGATTTTTGACCCGAAGTCAGGTGAACGTGTTTAAAAAATTTAAAGCGATAGAGTTTTCTAAATTTGCACCCTTGCTGGTAACACTCGCCTTTATTCTAATTTTGATTCAATACTCTTTTCATCCTCTGGAATCGATCTTTTTTGATTTCTGGGTAAAAAACGATGTTTCGTCAAACAGCTTCAAAAATCCGATCGTTCTTATTGCGATGGATGAAGAGAGTGATCAGTTTTTAGGTGAAACCTACCCATACACCTACGCCTCGCATAACCGTTTGATGAGCAGGTTAATTGAAGATGATCCTGCTGTAATAAATTATTTTGTTTCACTCTTAGAACCAGATTCTGATGTGGAGGCCCGCTACCAGTCAGAATTTAACGAGTCGATTAAGAATTATTCCCCGGCCAGCGATCGGTTTAAATTTGGTACAGAGATTGATAACTTTGGGGAACAGGTACCTCCTGAAGGACTTAGAGATATTGGTTATCACCTGGGTCAGCTTTACAAGGATCAATTAATCTTTTCAAAAGATGAGGTTGTCCGCAGGGCCATCCTGAATATATCTGGTGAGGACTCTTTACATCTTTGGACGGCCAAAAAATTTCGAGAACTTCTTGGTAAGTCACCCATCGATGCTACGGCCTACAAGGGTGCCTACTATAATTCTGAAGCTGATGCTAACTTTGCGCTCTTTAAATACTCGGGCAATCCAATAACCAGCGAAGCACAGGTAATCCCATTTCACAGA
Source organism: Bacteriovoracaceae bacterium UBA7695 (assembly GCA_002482685.1). Lineage (GTDB taxonomy): Bacteria > Bdellovibrionota > Bacteriovoracia > Bacteriovoracales > Bacteriovoracaceae > Peredibacter. The sequence goes on from DLGL01000087.1 coordinate 9,490, forward strand.
GTTGTTGTAGGGAACTTTCCGAAAGGTTTTTTTAAAGATAAAATTGTATTAATTGGACCGCAATATCTTTCCAATACAAATGATTTTATCCTCACCCCATTTGAAAAAGAAAATGCCCGGACTCCAAAATTAATGGTCCATGCGCATGTAATTGAAGCGTTAATCTCAGAAAAAACGATTTATGATATACGTGACTTTTATACCCAGATAGCTTCTATTTTTATTGCTATAATTCTTTCCTACATAATTTCCCGGGTTCAACCAGTGAAGGGGTTAATGATTACGATCATGCTCATCATAGGAATACTTCTGGCGAGCTACCTAGCCTTTATCACCTTTGGACTATGGATTAAACTATCTCACTTAGTCCTCAGTATTTTTGTGGTGTATTACATTTGGGTACCATTCAGGGCGATCGAGGAATACCAAACACGTTACGCGATACAGGAAGAAACCAAGCTTTTAAAACAAGTTGATAACCTGAAACAAAATTTTATTTCACTTATGAGTCACGATCTTAAAACACCGGTGGCAAAAATTGCCGGTATCGCTGACCTCCTTAAAATCCGATTTAACAATACACCCGATCAGACTGAGCTAATTGATAACATTGTTAACTCCACAAAAGAGTTAAATAACTTTATTAACAGTATTCTGGATCTCACAAAGATTGAGTCTCAAAACCTCACTTTGAGAAAAGAGTCGAAAGATATTAATAAGATTATAGAAGGGATTCTTGAAAAGCTGACTTTTGAAGCAGGCAGCAAACAAATGAATATCGAATCGGACCTTTCTCCTCTGTACCCTATTCAGATCGATACTGTACTAATGAATAGGGTTATTTCTAATTTGATCGAAAACGCTATCAAGTATGCGGGTAGGGAGAAATCCATCAGGATTAAAACCTGGGATGACGCCGATTGGGTCTACATTGAGATTAAAGACAATGGCCTCGGCATAGGACCAGAAGACCTGGCGCACATTTTTGATAAGTTTTATCGGGTGAAGAACGATTCGACCCACGCAATAAAAGGCTCGGGATTGGGCCTTTATCTGGTAAAATATTTTATAGAACTCCATAATGGGGTCATTTCTGCTACCTCTCAACTTGGAGAGGGTACATCGTTTATAATTAAGTTAAAGAATGAATAGGAGTCTTTCATGCATAAGGTTTTAGTTGTTGATGATGACAAAGTTCTTCAGCAGTCTGTTAAGCAGGCCCTGGAGTATCACCATTTCGTCGTAGAAGTTGCTGACAATGGAAAAGAAGCCGTCAACAAAGTCTATGGTCAGAAATATGACCTGGTTGTGATGGATGTCAACATGCCAGAAATGGATGGGATCCAGGCACTGACTGAAATTAAAAAACATGATCCGACAGTCATCGTTCTGATCCTCACTGCTTATTCAAACGTTACAGATGCTGTTAAGGCCGTTAAGGAAGGTGCATATAACTATCTTGAAAAGCCAATAACTTCAGATAATCTTGTTGCCTTAATCAAGCGAGCTCTTAAAGCACGATCAATGGTTGAGACAGTGGGATTCTCTTCTCCAACTCTTTCAATTGGTGAGACCGCTACATCAAAAGATAAATTTGTTGGTGAATCAAATGCCATGAAGAAAGTTTTTGATGTGATATCAAAACTGGCCAAGGTTAATACCCCTGTTCTAATTCGAGGAGAATCAGGAACTGGTAAAGAACTTGTTGCAAAGGCAATTCATTACAACTCACCAAGAAAAGACGAAAAATTTGTTACCATCAACTGTGGCGCGATTTCAGAAAACCTGATTGAGTCTGAGCTATTTGGACATGAAAAAGGTGCTTTTACCGGAGCAGATTCAAGAAAAATAGGTAAGTTTCAGTTTGCTGAAGGTGGAACTATATTTCTGGATGAAATCGGTGATATATCGGCTGCCATGCAGGTAAAACTTCTGCGTGTTCTCCAGGAAAAAACCTTCATGCCTGTTGGTTCAAATCGAGAAGTTAAAGTCGATGTTCGTATCATTGCAGCTTCTCACAAACCATTTGAAGAGATGATTAAAGATGGGTCATTCAGGGAAGATTTATTCTACCGATTGAATGTTCTTCCTGTTTACTTACCCCCTTTGAGAGAAAGAAAAACAGATATTCCTCACCTTGTTAACCATTACATCAATTATTTTAACAATGTTCACAACCTGAAAGTTGGTGGGGCCGTTCCTGATGCTATGGACGTTCTGACAAACTACTCATGGCCTGGAAATATTCGTGAGCTTCGTAACATTATTGAGCATTGTTTTATTATGGAATCATCAGACATGATCCATCTTCATTCTTTGCCTGCTATTGTTTTCAAAGATCAGAAAAAAGCTGAAGCCAAAGATCAAGTAGCTGCAGACAGTGTAATTGACATGTCTGATATTCAAAATTCTGTTCTTGACGCCCCATCTGCTAAAACATCGACTGGTGGAGAAGTTCATTTCTCTTTCGGAACAAAAGTTGGTGAAGGTGGTAAATTAGACTTCGCCTTAGCTAAAGACTTGTTTGAAAAAGAATTTATTGTTCAGGCGTTGAAGATCAATAAAGGGAAAATCAATCAGACTGCATTAAATGCCAATATTCCTAAAAAGACACTTCTAAGAAAAATTGAGAAGTATGAGATTGTTCCGAAAGATTATTACTAGGATTTAATATGGCCCGTTTCTGGTCACTTTGTCTGACAATGGCGACTCTCATTATTCTGGACCAGCTTTCCAAGGGGGCTATCCAGACTAATTTATATTACGGTCAAACTATTCCCGTTATAGACGGTTTTTTTAGTATTGCTTACGTTAAAAACACCGGAGCAGCTTTTGGGTTTGGCGCAGGAGCAGGAGAGTGGTTCAGGATAATAATGTTTCTCGTATTACCAGTCGTATTTTGTTTCTATATTTTTTGGATGCTCATTAAAACTTTAAAGAATGCTACTTATGTCCCTCTCGCCTACGCACTTATTTTGGCAGGGGCCATTGGCAATCTGATTGATCGCTTCTCTTTAGGTTATGTTGTAGATTTTCTTTTATTCTACTGGAAAGATGAAGAGCACCACTTCCCGGCCTTCAATGTGGCCGATAGTTGCATAACGGTAGCAGCAGTACTTCTGATTACCGATTTTTTTGTTCAGAATAGAAAAGAAAAAAATCCCCAGGCAAATACGAATGCTTCCAATACTATTTCAAAGCCATGATCTAATCCTCTATTCCTATCCTCTTTTAATGGGGATCGGATGGGGTGTTGCCTACCAGTTATTTTTTTCTCGTATTGATATACCCATAAAATTTGCACAGATTCTCTTTTGGGGAATTTTTGTTTTTGCCTGGATTGGCTCCAAACTTCTATTTTATTTAACCACTGATTCTATTCAGGACTATGAGCTTCTTTTAAACGCCTCTTTTTGGACGGGTGGAGGCTTCGTTTTCTACGGAGGTCTCATTTTTGGAGGCTTATTCATTGCTCTTTATCGTCTTTCAAAATTTCCACTCACGACTCAAACAATGTGGGCCCTCATGCCTGCTGTAACAGCAGGTCATGCCATAGGTCGAATAGGGTGTTTATTAGCGGGTTGCTGTTATGGGACCCAAACAAATTTTTGGTGGGCAATTGAACTTCATGGCGAGCATAGGCATCCGACGCAAATTTTGGAAAGTTTAGGTTTGATTCTATTGTTGGTGTTTATACTGAAATCTCGGGCCAGTCTGAAATCTTTTGCTCTTTATTTTATGGGCTACGGAGTTTTACGTTTTGGAATTGAGTGTCTCAGAGGGGACGCTATCCGTGGCATGTGGGCTTCATTAACACCATCACAATGGATATCAGTCTTGATGGTTTTAACGGGAGCAGCTATTTATTATTCCAATTATTTTAAATACTTAAGTTCCCGCAAAGCTAATTAGTCAAGTTTTCAAGACTTTGGTCCGATAGGGGCACTGGATGCAAACAGGAGCCCTACTTGGAAAAGAAACTAAAATTTGAATCTCTACAGCCGCGGTTTTTAAAGTACCGTAGCCATTACAAAATTTATCTCATATCACTGCTCACACTTTCCGGGCTCATCCTTTCATTCTGGGGTTTTAAGTTTACTCAGGATAGTTTTGCTAATGTGATCAAAGAGTACAATTACGAATTCTGGCTGAGTATAAGTTACTACACACTTTTTGGTTGTTTTTATGTGTTCTGGCTCAGACACCGACTCAATAGATCTGTGCAGGTTTACCCTACTTATCTTAATGTTCATAACATGGGCAAAGTTGAGCAAGTTGAATTCGCTGACGTTGAATCCGTCGGAGTTGTCTGTTGGTCAGTTTTTTATTTTAAAATGAAAAACGGAGTTAAACATTATTTTAGTTCAAGTCTTGAACGAGTAGATTATATCTGGGAAGGATTCTATGAGGCCCGTCCGGAACTGATTAGCCAGGAAGATTACAATTCTTTCAGAACTAAACTCGTGCAATATGATCATCATCAAAAGCGAAAAGAATGGTTTTTCCGTCATAAGTTAGTCGATCTTTTTAACTGGATTGTTCTCCCATTTTCTTTTTTTGTGACAACCTATCTTATACAGACCAAGGAAATTGTTATCAACCAACAGGGTATGTATTTCTTTCGTTTATTCATGTACGCGCTTCTCATACTAATGATAACCACATTTTTTTATTCAATTGTTCTCAAGAGATTTATTTTTGATAAAAGAGTCAAAGTTCAAATGAGCTCTAAGCCTGATGATAAACTTCGTGATCTTGAATTTGAAGGTATTGTTCTTCATCGATCTAAAATGCTTCAAATGATAACGGCGACATTTCTTTTTGCCTTGATCATCCGGTCTGAAATGAATCTATTTTCGGTGACAAAACTCAAAGAAGATTTGACCTCATTTAACCTACAAACAGGTAAAACAATTATTGTGGATAATCGTTTTAACTGCACCATGTGTAAATACCCTGTCCGTGATGGAGATTTAGTCATGTTCGGAAAGGGAACCTTGGGTCAAATTATGGCCACTGAGGGTGATATGGTAGGGCAAATTTCACAGGATAAAACCGGCAGAATAATCGCCAGTGAAAACATTCAAGAAGTTCCTAAAGGCCATGTTGCTATCAAGCTCGCGAAACAAGACAACATTGTGATGATTCGATTAGAAGACTTAATTGGTAAAATACAAAAGTAATGCAGTTTTTTTGAATTCCCCTAGAATAAGTGGAAGTTAGTCCACTTATTCCAGGAGTTTCATTTTGAGACAACTATTTAAATACTTCGCCCTCTCACTCTTTTTACTTTCTACTCATTCATCAAATGCTGCCTTACTTATTGAGCCCGTTATTGGTTATTCATCGGGAAAGTACAATGCAACGATTAAAGAGCTAGCAAGCGGGACGGAAATTGATGATTTTTCAGAAAGCATCAAAGGGTCGAGTTACGGTGGAAGAATCGGTTACCAAAACTTAGGTTTTCAATTTGGTGTTGATTATTTAGCCTCAAAAATGGACCTTGATGGAGATGATTTTACGACTTCTGAATTGGGTGTGTTTGCCGGTTTTGAATTCCCTATCTTGTTTAGAGTCTATGGTGGCTACATTTTATCTGGAACTGGTAAAACAGAAGATGAGGATGGAAATAGTCTAGATTTTAAAGGGGGAAGTGGACCCAAAATTGGACTTGGCTTTACATTGCTCCCATTTTTAGATGTAAACCTTGAGTACCGGTCGGTAAAGTATGACACATATGAATTCTCAGACGGGGGATTCGATTTCGGAGTTGACAGTGATTACTCTGCAGTCATGCTAGGATTATCATTTCCTATAACTCTCTTTTAATTTTCCCCTGTGAAAAGTTTTAAGCTTAAATCCTTCATTTCTTTTTGCCTTTTAATACTCTGCTTTACTGCTAAGGCAGGAGTATTAATTGAGCCCTTAATAGGTTACTCATTTGGTAAATTTCAGAGTGAAACCACACCCGGTGGTCAGAGTGATGAACTGAGTATTAAAGGTGCGAGTTACGGTGGTCGTCTTGGTTACCAGAACTTAGGTTTTCAGCTTGGTCTTGATTATCTTTCATCTAATATGTCAGGTGATGACGTGGACCTTAAGGCTTCGGAGCTTGGTCTGTTTGTTGGATTCGAATTTCCCATTCTGCTTAGAGTTTATGCAGGATATGTCCTTTCTGGTAAAGGAAGTTTGACTGGTGATTCGGAGGAAGATGATACGAGTTTTAAAGGTGGCACGGGACCAAAGGTAGGTCTGGGTATTACGCTTCTTCCTTTTTTAGATTTCAACATAGACTATCGCAGTATTACGTATGATTCAGAGAAAGCAGACGGCGTGACTTTTGATGCTAACTACAATGCAATTATGGTAGGTTTTTCACTACCTTTTGTTTTATAAATTACATCGCTTTATTACAAAACCCATTTCCTCAATACCATATCCATAATATTCAAGAGAAAATCTGAGATCTAACTTATTGTTTTGGATAGTACATGAAAAATTATGTATTACAGCATCACCACCGTCCGCTGTACTCATTAGATCGAGCAGGTCACATACTTCTTCAGGACTTCCTTTGAAACAAACCTTCTCATCTTTATAAACATAATCGGCCAAAAATGAATCGTTGGAAGGTTTAGAGTATTCAATCTCTCCAGCATAATTTTCTACATGAATCATCTTGGTTACTAAACCGTCATTTATGAGGCATGCCTCACCAGCGCCACATTCTACAGTGACCTGTGAGTGGTATCCATCTTGTGCCATTGCTAAAGAACTAAGAACAAGTGTGATGATGATGGCTAACGATTTCATAAAACCTCATATTTGTTTTGAATATGCGGGCTTTATAGCTTTAATGGAGTTAGGCGTAAAATAGATAAGTGTGATGATATCAATCTAAAAAAGAGATGATCTATTAACCAGCGACTTCTTCTTTAATCTTAGTGACCTCTTCTTCGTCGACATAGAGACGAGAAGCAAGGGTTTCATTCCCCCAGGCCACGAAAGCATCATCATGTTGATACATCGTTATGGTTTCCCAAGGACAATCTTGAGAACAATTCTGACAACCGATACATCGGGCCATATCGATTTCTACCATCTGCTGATAGCTAGGATTTTTTGGATCTGGTCCAGGGACAAGCTCGATAGAATCCACTGGACAGCCAGCAATACAGACTTCACAGCCAGTACAGCCAGACTGGTGGACGACCGCCAATAGCTTTGGTGGTTTTTTACCCTTACGGTTCGGTTTAAAGCGAGCTGCGTGAAAAGGGTTCTCTACTTTTACTTCATCACTCATAGAATTCCTAATGTCGAAAATCTCCCTTATTATACACCCTCCACCTGAAGCTATAAAGCATTTCCTTATACAATTTGGGGTCCTCATGCTTGAATCTATCAAGACTTTTTGACTCGTATGATGCATCGATTAAATAAATCACGTTTAGTTTCAAGGACCTACCTATGACCTCTAGAAAACTCCGCTTTGTTACCGCCGCCAGCTTGTTCGATGGGCACGATGCTTCGATCAATATTATGCGCCGGCTACTTCAGTCTAAAGGAGTTGAAGTGATCCACCTGGGTCATAACCGCTCTGCCCAGGAAGTTGTAGAAGCTGCTTTGTCGGAAGACGCTCATGCCATCGCTCTGAGTTCGTACCAAGGCGGTCATATGGAGTATTTCACTTATGTAAGAGAACTCCTGGATCAGAATGGTGGTAAAAATGTAAGAATCTTTGGCGGGGGTGGGGGAGTAATTACTCCTCCAGAAATTACTGAGCTTCATAAACGTGGAATAACCCGTATCTATCACCCAAATGATGGAACTTCACTTGGTCTTAACGGAATCATCGATGACATGATCAATAAGTGTGATTATGAAACTATTGATGGGGTAGATTTTAAACAGCTTCAGAATAAAAAACTTTCCGCTTACGAAATGGCGAAAGTAATTACCTACATTGAAAATAACCGTGAATTTCCTTTTGAAGTGACAGGAAAAGCAAAATCAATTCCAGTTTTCGGAATTACCGGAACAGGCGGAGCAGGTAAGTCGTCTCTTATTGATGAACTTCTTCTGCGTTTTCACCGCTATTATAGCGACAAGCGAGTTGCCTTAGTATCAGTGGATCCCACAAAAAAGAAAAATCAGGGAGCTTTATTGGGAGACAGGATACGCCTTGGATCTGCTTCCTATGCCAGCTTTTATGTACGATCATTGGCCACTCGTGATTCTTCTAATGAGCTTTCCCCTGAAATTCGTAAAGTGGTTGAGTTTTTAAAAACTCAGGATTTTGATTTAGTTTTAGTTGAAACTTCTGGTATCGGTCAGGCATCGGATGAGATTACTAAGGTTGCTGATAAAACACTTTATGTGATGACTCCTGAATTCGGGGCGGCCACTCAACTTGAAAAAATCGAAATGCTGGAAGTCGCAGACTTTATCGCGGTAAATAAATACGAAAAACCGCGAAGTGAGGATGCTCTTAGAGATGTACGTAAGCAGTACCGCCGTAATAAAGTTCTCTTTGCAAATCATCCAGGATCACCTGCCGATGCGGATCTTCCAGTCTATGGAACTATGGCTTCAAAATTTAATGATGTTGGTGTTAACGCTCTTTTTAAAGACATTGTGAAAGCAGTTAATTTTTCTCATAATCCCGAGCTGGATATTATTATTTCAGACAGAGCTCCTGAGAAGAAACAGGCAGTGATTCCAGCTTCACGAGTAAACTATTTGAGAGATATTTCAGATACAGTCCGAAATTATAATCAAAAAACTAATTTAGTTGTAGAAAAAATTCGTCAGTTCGAATCCTTGAACGAAGCTGAAAAAATAATAACTGATAGTTCAATGCTAAAATCTAAAAAGACTGAATTAGAAAAATCTTTAACCAAAGAATTATCTGAAATAGCTGAATTTGATAAAATGATTGAGCAGTACACTAATGGTGAATACACCTATATCGTGCGAGGCAAAGATATAAAAGTACCAACAAAGTACGAGTCTCTCTCTCATTCCAAAATTTCAAAAGTTGGGTTTCCTAAGTTTCACTATCAATCTGATAAAATCCGTTTCATACGAACCCAGAATCTTCCTGGATTTTATCCATTTGCAGCCGGAGTCTTTCCATTCAAGCGTGCAGATGAAGATCCTAAACGTCAGTTTGCAGGGGAAGGAGGACCTAAGCGGACCAATGCTCGCTTTCACTACTTATCAAATAATGATTCGGCCAAACGACTTTCAACGGCCTTCGATTCAGTAACTTTATATGGTGAAGATCCGGCCATTCGTCCAGACATCTACGGAAAAGTAGGGGAGTCTGGTGTATCGATCTGTATGTTGGATGATATGATGGATCTCTACAAGGGATTCGATCTTACTTCACCCTCGACTTCTGTTTCTATGACTATCAATGGTCCCGCACCAATCATTCTTGCCATGTTTATGAATACCGCCATCAATAACACTCTTCCTGAGATCGATCAGGAAAATAAAGAGAAGATGGCCGAAGTCATGAGATCCGTGCGTGGCACGGTTCAGGCCGATATCCTCAAAGAAGATCAGGCGCAAAATACATGTATTTTCTCTTTAGAATTTGCTCTCAAAATGATGGGCGATGTTCAGGAATTTTTCTGTAAGCATAAAATAAAAAACTATTATACGGTTTCAATTTCTGGCTATCACATTGCAGAAGCTGGAGCTAATCCGATTACTCAGCTGGCACTCACTCTTACAAACGGTTTTACCTACGTTGAATATTATCTCAGCCGTGGGATGAACATCGATGAGTTTTGTGAGAATCTTTCTTTTTTCTTTTCCAATGGTCTGGATCCTGAGTATACAGTCCTGGGTCGGGTTGCCCGTAAGATTTGGGCAGTAACGATGAAAGAGAAATATGGTGCTTCAGATAAATCACAAAAACTAAAATATCATATTCAAACTTCAGGGCGCTCTCTTCATGCTCAGGAAATTGATTTTAATGATATCAGAACCACACTGCAGGCTTTTATTGCACTCTCGGATAATTGTAACTCTCTTCATACCAATGCCTATGATGAGGCGATTACAACACCCACTGAGGAATCAGTTCGTCGTGCCATGGCCATTCAACTAATTATTAATCGTGAGTTTGGACTCAACAAAACAGATAACCCACTTCAGGGTTCTTACATTGTGGATGAGCTTGCAGATTTAGTTGAAGATGCCGTGCTGACTGAATTCGAAAGAATTTCAGATAAAGGTGGCGTTCTCGGTTCAATGGAGTCGATGTATCAGCGTGGAAAAATTCAGGAAGAATCTTTGTATTACGAAACGCTCAAAGATTCCGGAGAGTTCCCAATCATCGGTGTAAATACTTTCCTTCCGGAAAAAATGGAAGACTGGAAACCGATCGAATTATCCCGTGCTTCAGAAGATGAAAAAAATGATCAGATTAAACGCCTAGAAGCCTTCAAGGTTAGAAACAGTTCTAAATCCTCTGACTGTCTTAAACGCCTGAAGCACGTTGCCCTAACGGGTGGAAATATCTTTGAAGAACTTCTAACAACAGTTCGTTATTGCAGTCTTGGAGAAATCACAGATGTTCTCTATGAAGTTGGTGGCCGCTATAGAAGGAACATGTAATGAGTAAATCCAAAATCTACACGCGTACAGGTGATGAAGGAAAGACAGGGCTTGTGAGTGGCAGCAGGATTTTAAAGTCCGATCATCGTATTGATCTCTATGGAGAGGTGGATGAACTTAATTCCCGGATTGGTTTTGCTTGCAGTTTAATGAGTCAATATTCAAAAGAAGTAACTTTTATTCATACTATTCAGTCAGCACTATTTGATTTGGGCTCTAATTTGGCCTGCGAATATGAGAATCGATCAAAGTATAATCTTCCTCAGGTTAAACCTGCTCTAATTTCCGAGATGGAGCAAGAAATTGACAGGATGGACGCTCAACTTACTCCGTTAGTTAATTTTATACTACCTGGTGGAACCCAGTCTGCGGCAGCTTTGCATTTGGCGCGTACCGGAGCGAGAAACGTTGAAAGAAAACTTGTTCATTATCATCATGAAAGTGGTGAAGAAATGCCGGTAAATAGTTTAGTGTTTTTAAATCGCTTATCTGATTATTTTTTTGTGCTGGCACGTTTTGTTACAAAAATGGAAAAATCTGAAGAGATTCATTGGAAAGCAGGAAAATAAAGCTTAGTTCTTCTGGTTCAAATATTTTGTTTCTATTCCAGAGAGTTGCTCTCCTAAAGAAAATTTCATAATTTTGTAATTGATGAGATAGGTTAGTCCTACGATTGTTATTTCCAGAGCGCAGAGTAGAGAAAATCTGTTCTCGATAATAATCTTATAGTTCATTAGCGCCAGGGAGTTTATCGCGATTAATGGGGCTGCCAATGCGCAAACAAATAATAACATATCGATTGTTGTTGCGAGCGAAGCAAGTTTTCTGTGCCTGACTTTAACCTGCTCTTTTGAGAGCTTGATCATGCTGTGAGCTTTAATGCGTGTCTCAACCTCTTTATTCATGCTTTGAGCAGAGGCCTGTTTAGTATTGAGATGATTCTGGTTGATAGTCCGGGCGCCGGTAAAGTCAAGCTTGAGCCCGTGAAGACTTCGGTTTCTCTGCCCACCGGGAAATGTCAAAACCTGTATCGATTGATGGTCCATTTTTTCTGAGATGATTGAAAGTTTTGTACTGCCAATTTTAATTTCATCACCAATAAAAACTTCAGACTTCTCAATTCTTATTCCATTAATGTAAGTTCCATTTTTGGAGTTCAGATCCTCAATTTCGAGTATGTTGTTTTTAAGGAAAATTCTGCAATGTAAGCTGCTCATTAGCTCATCTGGTATGTGATGATCAGCTTGCTTGTTTCTTCCGATAACAATGCTTGAATGATTCTCAAGCGGAATTTCACCTATAACCTGATTTACTTCCAGCCTCAAAAATACTTTCATTCTATTTCCAGAAGTCCTGATGATAGTTGAAATGACATTTGTTTTTTACACTTTGTAAGTATTCATGTGTCTTGGGTGTAAATTGAAACTCAGGTACAACGTATAATCCCCAAAGATGCGAAGCTATTAGAATATCAAAAGCCGAAAATTCTTTGGATTTATAAAAAGGTTCAAGATTAGCTTCAAGTTTGTGCAATAAGGGCTCGAGTTCCTGGACAAAAAAGTTATGCTTTTTAACTAACTCAGAAAATGGGCCGCGTTTTTTTTCTTTGCTTTTACGAAAATATTCTCTAGATGAATCATTAAATTCTGCCGTCCACATCCAATAAGGCATCGCCAGAGAGTGAACGTGTGATCCAATTTGAGCTAAAAATTTTTCTAAGTCTTGAAACTCAGTAGTTTTTATCAGCTCTTTAATCTCTAGCCGATTTTCTCGATCGGCCATGGCCATGATATCCAGGCTTTCATTAAAGGCTCCCTGTGAGGTTTCAAGTATGGGGAGCATCTTAGTTCCTGTTAAACGGATAGGTGTGACCTCATCGTCATACGAAAGAACTTTGGAATTATAGGCCAAACCTAAGTAGCCTAAAGTCATTCTAACTCGCAGGCAAAAGGGGCAATGGACGTAGTGATTAAGCGTAATGCTCATGATTATCCTCAATAGTTATTCATTATAGACTTAAGCTGTGATTTTTCCAAAGCACAGTCTCTCTATGACGCACTATTGAATTGAATTTGTGCTACAATTAAACTATCTATGTTGGATCTTGTAGGAGTTGTGAATATGGAACAAATAATAAGCATCACTGACAAAGCCCTGGAACAGATTAAAGTCATCTCCCAAGCTGAGAACCCAGAAGGAAACAAAGGTCTTCGCCTCGCGGTTACCGGAGGAGGATGCTCGGGCTTGTCTTATAAAATTGAATTTTCTGATCAAAAAGACAGGGACAATGTTTTGGATTTCAGTGGAATTAAAATTTTAGTAGATCCAAAATCTGTTATTTACCTTAAAGGGATTGTTCTTGATTTCAAAGATGGCCTTAACGGTAAAGGATTTAGTTTTGATAATCCAAATGCGAAGAATACATGTGGTTGCGGTGAATCTTTTTCAATTTAGTTTATGTTAGAAGACTACCGTTTTTCGGCCGGTAAATTCTCCGTTACTTTTGAGGTCTTTGAACTGACCGGTTCTGACGTCCACCTATTTTTACAAAATCAATCTACCTATAACTTCTCACATCTCAATGTAGATGAGTTTCATCTGACAAGTTTTCTTGATCCTCAAGGCAGGCTTGAATTTTATTGTTGGGTGCTTAAATCTCATTCATCAGTTTCACTTCTTGTTCCCACTTCCCTGGCATCTCAGGCCTTAATCCGCCTTGAGAAATTTTTAATTTCAGAAGATGTCACAATTACTCCCCGAGGATCAGAAGATTGGAATCTAGTGCTTGGCCCTAAATCAAAAACATTCAAACAAAATGCTTTTTATTCGGGAATAATGTTTGAAGAAGAAGCTATCTTTACTAAAGATTCCCCCCAATGCTCCCAAATTACACCCATTGAACAAGAGGCATGGCGCTGCCTGAATGGATGGCCGACTTTTGACGGCCTAGATTTTAAAGTTGAATTGATCAATAACCTGAGACTTTATGATCTAAGTGTTTCGCAAAATAAAGGCTGTTATCCTGGCCAGGAAACCGTCTCCAAAATAGCTACCCGTCGTGGTGCGGCCTACGCTCCTGTGTTACTCGAAACCTCAACAGAGCAATCCAAGGGGCCTCTATACAGCTTTGAAAAAAAAATTGGTGAAATAGAAAATTGTCATAGCTTTAATGGGCGTTTTTATTTGTCGTGTTCACTACTTCGTGATTTTAGAGTCGCAGGTATGAAGATGAACTTCTCGAAAGACGGAGTCGAATTTGATTCTGTTGTCCGTTATTATCCATTGCTCCCGGGGGATGCTGTTGAGAAATCACTAGAGCTTTTTTATGAAGCCACTGAATCATTTCAAGTGAATGATTTGCAATCAGCAGAAAAAAAATTCCGCCTATCAATAGAGCTCAATCCAGAATTTGCAGATGCCTATGAAGCTTTAGGTGTCATGTTAGGACGACTTGAACGTTTCTCTGAAGCCATTGAATTAATGGATAGACTAACCAGCATAGATCCGAAGTCTGTTTTAGCGCACACTAATAAATCACTATTTTTGATGAGAATGGGAAATATCGAAGAAGCTGAAAAAGAAAAGTCTCTGGCCACTGTTAAATCTTTTCAAAAGTTCGGCGAGGAAGCCAAAGTTAAAGAAGCTCTTGAAGCCGAGAAAAAACACCAGGAAAGTGAATGGGCAAAGCGTGAGTCGATGTTTAGACAGGTTCTTGAAATCGATGAGGAAGACACGCTGGCCAATTATGGGTTGGGATCTATTGCAGTTGAAAAGAAAAACTGGTCTCTCGCGATCGATCACCTGGTCAAGGTGATTGCGGCCGATGCGAATTATTCTGTGGCCTATCTTGCTCTTGGAAAGGCCTATAAAGGCTCAGGAGATAAAGTGAAAGCGAGAGATATTTGGCTTGAAGGGATTAAGATAGCGGCCAAGAAGGGTGATTTAATGCCGGCCAATCAAATGCAATCTGAAGTTCAGAATCTTAATTAAGCGCGTATAACTTTCGTGATTTTGTAAGCGTCTTTTTCAACTCCTGAAGCTCTCTTTTATGACCTTTGAGTTTTCTCTCCCAAGCTGGAATTTTTTTCTTAAACTTAGCTACTTGCTTACTCTGTTCTTTAACCAGATCCCAACCAATATCGGATATCAACCCTTGCTTTCTCGCCCAGGTGAGATCCTTGAAGCTATAGTCCAGCATCCAGTACTCTTCGATTGCG
>DLGL01000069.1:0-33121 GCA_002482685.1 Bacteriovoracaceae bacterium UBA7695
GCCCGAACTACCCGAAGTCGAAACCATCAAATCCCAACTCTCCCACTATCTCCCTCTCTCGGTAGCTTCCATCTCTACGACCCCCGAACTCAAAAAAAACATTCTCCATACCGACCTTAATCTCTTAGGCCGCACACTTATTGAAATTCGCAGGAAAGGAAAAATGCTTGATTTCGTTTTCGATGACAACTCTCATCTTCTCTCCCACTTGGGAATGACGGGCACATGGCTCGTGGGTGAGACAATCAAAACAAGTAAGCACACTCATCTCATACTCAATTGCGGAAGCATCACCTTGGCCTATGATGATCCCCGTCGTTTTGGACATATGTATTACTACCCTGCACTTGAGGCGAAACAAAAGCTTGCTGAGCTGGGCATGGATCTCTCTGATCCAGACTTCACTCTGGAATATCTGACGGCTTCTTTAAAGCGCTTTCCTGAACGAGCCTTGAAGGTAACCCTTCTCGATCAAAAACTCTTTGCAGGCTCAGGCAACTACATTGCCAATGAAATTTGTGCACGTTCCGCAATTCGTCCAACCCGAAGATGTAAACTGATTAAAAAAGAAGAGTTCCCCAAAATTTTCAAGGCCATTCATGAGGTCCTTGCTCCGGCCATTGCCTCTGGCGGGACAACCTTTCAGGGTGGCTACCGTGACTCTAGTGGCGAGAAAGGAATGGGTGTTCAGCACTTAGTTGTTTTCTATCAAAAGATCTGCCAGATGTGTAAGATCACACCAGTTAAAAAAATCATCCTCGCGCAACGAGGAACTTACTACTGTCCGCACTGTCAAAAATAGCCCTCTTGTAAGATAAAAAATTGAACTGCTGCCGACCACCTAGTTTTTCAAGTCAAATGACTCTTTGCGTCAGTGTAAATTTTATATTTCTTCTCTTACCACTCCCCGAACACAAACCGCTCATCTATAAATCCTGCATGAAAAAGAACACTACACTTCTCTTTGCTGTATTCCTTATTCCTATGTCTGTTTTCGGACAAGACTTCCCTACCCGTGTTAAGGAAGCCTATGCCTTAACTGATCACAACTACGATATTGATTGCGCCTACAATCGCAGCAAATCCTACAAACTGATTACACCTGTCTCAGACACACTTAAAAATCCCAACGAACTGACACGTCACTTTGTGGTTGAAAACGGAAGCCGCGAAATTCCGATGACTTTTACCCTGTCGCGAATTGGCAGAAGACTGAGCTACGCCATTACTTTTGATAATACTCATACGACCCGGGCGAAATTTAAGGCCCGCAGCTTTTTGATCCCTCCTATCTTAGATGAGGAATTCAACAAAGAATTTGAAACAAACCGTATCGGTTGTTCAGTTAATTTCGCTTACGCACTTCCTGTGATCTTGCAGGATGATAACTACCACATCAACGTGCACCCTCATACCGTCTACGATTTCCAGAATAGACTTAAAGAAGTGGTTGAAAGTTATTTGAATGATACCTCATACAAATCCATCATCATGCTTGAAGCAGATAATCTTCGGGGGAATAAAGTAGATGTTGACGATTTTTTTGATGGGATACAACCCCGTCTTCGCGCCAACAATTTAAGATCAAAACTTGAGAACGTGCCTCTTGAGACGACGTTAGTGGTATCTCCAGCAGGAAATAACCGCTTCCAGATGGACGCTCAAAACGAAATCAATGTGACCTTTACAGGCGGAAATCATAACTACTGCATCTGGAATAATGCCCGCAATATTCTTGTGAGTTTAATGAACAGCAAAAACGCTCCAAAGCTGAATTTTCACTACGACACCAATGCCTTAGTTGCGCAACAAGATGGGATGGAAGGCGAAGGTATCAATTTCACTACGGCAAGCGTTTACAGAAATAATCTCTTGGTAGAATTACTCTCCAAAGAACTTACGCAGAAAAGTTATCATGCGGCCTATCTTCTGCATTTTCGCGAAGATTTTGCCAAGCAGTTCTCAAGCATGTACCGGACATTCACCATTCACTACGATGCTCCCGGATTTAAGGAGAGCTTCACAATGAATGGAGACGGAATCAAAGATCTGGAAGTTAGTTTTAATTACTACTAGATTTGAGAGCATAGATGCGCTGGTCTGATCGTAAAGGCTGGCGTACAAGTTGTGATCCATTCGCCATTCTTGTAGTGGGCAAATCCATAAATCCAGTCAATTTTTTTAATCGAATCATCCAGTGGATATTCATCTGCAAAAACTGCTGATTCATTATTATCGACAAAATAGCACCAACCGTACGCCCTCATTTCTGTATCAGAGAGCACTTCCAGTGCGGCATCTCCCACAGGGGTCTTGTAGATGCTATTTATGCCACGTTCATTTCCTTCAAAAGGAATTTTATTTTTCGTCAAAAAATGGATGGTTAGATCCCCTACGTTTTCAAACTTTATTGCGTAGTTTTGCGAGATAATAGGCTTTTTATCACAAGGCCCCACAACCGAGATCATAACGGCAGAAGCAGTTTGCGAAACGATAAGACCAAGAAGTGCGATGGTTTTCAAAATGACCTCAATTAGGGTTCAGTGGCATTAAGGATATCTTCAGCTCGCCAGTTTGGAAGATCTTCTACCAAACTCCCTAATAGATAATCAAACTTATCCTGCACTATTTTGCGCTTTTGGGGATTAGAAACACCATCGGCCGTCTCGCGCCACTCAGGTGATAAGCTTAATCGGCTTCTCAAGGCCGCCGTGAAGAGATCAATCCATGTTGGTGCCGTAAGGGTAAAGTTCAAAGCTAAGGCATCGCCTTCAGCTTCTGTGGAATGCCAGGCACCCCGGGGTACATATAACAGGGATCCTGGTGTGAGTTCAAAAACCTGGACCTCTTCCGGCATAGTTCCGGGTAACGGCACTTCCAGGTATCCCATCATTTCCGGATCAGGCTCCTGCCCCATAGTGTGCCGGGTAAGAGGATTTTTTAAATGCTCGTTGCGGGCCACGGTCCAGATTTTTGTTCCATGAAGCTGTAGTACAAAGTTGATATTCTGGTCAAAGTGGGCCGCAGTCCCTTTGCCATCAGGTGTGGCATAAACTAAGCAACGCCCGTAAGTGAGGGCAGAAACACCAAGCTCCTGCTTAAGGTGCTCCAGGCATTGTGATAACTCAGCTGACAGATGATGGGCCTCATTAAAGAGAAGCCCCATCCCTTGGTCAAAAAAAGATCTCGCCTCTTGGGGAGTGGTATCCAGAGAACTGATTTCGTCGCGCAAATCCGGCAGATGAACCTGTACTGAACCTGTCCAGAACTGAAGAAGATCATCCAGGGATTTTAAAAAAGGCATCGATTTTATTTGATCAAAAACAGCAGGATCAATTTGAGAAACCATATGAGCTTCATTGGCCGCATACTTCTCTAAAAGTCCCATACTCGAGAGGTTAATTTTCATTTCCCTAATCTAGCAAAACAATCTGGTTTTAAATAGACTCAGATTTAAAAAAAGAGGCCACATATAGTGGCCTCTCATATGACTCATCCTAAGTCATTCTTAAGCTATAACTGATTCATTTATTTGGATCGTCCTTGATCACACACTCTTCATTAGTTGTTGATGATGATGTCGTACTAGAAGTATCCTGAGCACTTACCAGCTGGATGTGAAAAATAAAAAGACTGGTAATAGTTAACAATAAAAGTTTTTTCATTCAAACCTCGGGGAAGAATTTGTCTTAAATAAGATTCTCATCGATCCAACCTTTTATCTACCTAAACATACCAGAGCAAAACTCAAATTAAGTTTGATAAAAATGGATCTTGAAAGTTTTCCTTTTTATCCTATTAGGTGAGGACTTTTCAGGAGGTACTTTATGATTCAGGTAGAATTAAAAGACAAAAACACTGTAGAGCTTAATATGAAAGGAGAAGTGACGGCCGGTGATTACCAGAGGATCAAACCTAAATTAGAAAAACTTTTTAAGGAGCACGGGAAGATGAAATTTTTAATCATTTTAGATGATTTAAAGAAGTTCACCCTGGGGGCGGCCTATGAAGATATCAAATTTGATCTGCAAAACTTAAAAGATGTGGGAACCACAGCGATAGTCGGAAATAAAACCAATCAGGCCCTCCTTACGAAATTCATCAACGTTATCTTCCCAGAAAAAGTTGAGTTTTTTGAAAGTAAAAATCTTAAGGGAGCTCTTAAATGGTTGAGCCACTATTAGTTTCGGGGAAGATTGGCGACCCGTAAGTACCAGATTTCCCTAGGCATTTTTTTCCTCCGGAGGATCAACGCAAGTAGTTCTCACAAGTTGCAAAGACCTTGAGTTTGGCATCGTTGTCGCAAAGACAAAGCTTGCAAGCAGTCGCTTTAGACTGATAAAAGAACAAAGGAATTGCTCTTATGAAAAAACTAGAAAGTGTCTCAGACGTTATCGTATTCTCTTCTCACTCATATGGATCTGATGAGGTAAGAACGACTCATCTCATGAATCAATTTGTCGCGAATAAAAGAGTTTTCTTTTTTGAATCTCCCATAATTGGTGTCTCCTCGGTACCTACCTATTTTCTGAGAAAAGGCGATCACGAAGTGACTGTGATCCAACCATACTTGCCGGGTGAGACTTCCGTTTTTGAGCAGAAAGAGGCCCTCCTTAATATCCTTAAAGAGTTTATTCATGATGAGAACATCACTCATTATGCCATCTGGACCGATACACCTAAGACCATGCCATTTGTGAGAAAACTGAGTGCCGATGTCATTGTGTATGACTGTCTTAGTTGTTACTTACAGAAGATGCCAGAGCTTGAAAAAGAGCTTTTTGAATACGCAGATGTCGTTCTGACTTCAGGGATGAAAAACAAGCCAGATAAAATTGAGACTCCACTTCATGATGAAGAGAGTGAGCTTCCTGCAAATGTCCTTCACATCATTCCCAGCCTGAAGCGGGAAACAAATTACTCATCTCACTAAAATTGTTTCACAAATAAAGAAGCCTCCTTTTTCACTTTCATGAATCAGGAGGCTTCTTTTACGGTACTCGGAATTACCTCTCGCTTTCAGGGATTACTCCAATCAGCTCACGGCTTTTCTTCGTGCTTTCATCTCTAAAGAAAATCTTTTCGAGATACAACTAGCTTAAGCCTTGTGCGCGTCATAGGAAAATGGATTTTTCCTTAAGATTTATCAATCTTTTCCATGGCTTGATTCATGCAGCAATTGACGGGTTTGTGTGTTTAATGCACTAAAATGAGTCAGAATTCACCACTATCGGAGTCTCGGAATGCTTATTGCCTCAAAGAAATCTACCCCTATCGACTATGCCAAATTTTCTGCCCAGCTGATTGAAGATGATAAAAATAAAAGTGACATGGCCAATCTGGAACGACTTGAAGCCTATGCACTTCATCTGGCGCAGAATGTTCAGCTTGAGGCCGATGTTAAAAACGGAAAAAATCTTCTTCCAGAAGTTATTGAAAATAGCGAAGAGCTCCTGAACTCTTATTTGACACTCACAAAAGAAACAACATCCACACTCATGACTCCGGCCACGGAATGGTTTCTGGATAACTTTCATATCATCGAAGATCAGTTAAGAAGCATCAAAAGAGATCTACCAGAAGATTATTACCGGGAATTACCAAAAATAAAAACCGGTGAATTCGCTGGCTACCCGAGAGTCTACGCCATCGCTCATTCGATCGTGGGCCGCAGTGATGCGCGACTTGATATCGAAAATATTAAAACCTTCATTAATGCCTTTCAAAACCACATGCCTCTAACCATCGGTGAGCTTTGGGCGGTGGCCATTACTTTAAGAATTTCACTCATCAAGCGAATTCTGCCACTAGTTCAAAGAATCCATTTTTCTAAACTTCAAAGAGAGCATGCAAACAAACTTGCAGACGAACTTTTAGAAATGGTCGTCAAGAGTGAAAATTCATCTGAAGACATTCTGGAGAAACTCTCTTCGCATCTGACCGAGATGGAGAACTTCAATCGTCCCTTTATTGTTCAACTTGTACAAAGACTTCGAGACCAGGATCCTGGGATTGCCAAGTCCATGGAGTGGTTAGAGGCTACATTAAAAAATTGCAAACTTAGCACGGGTGAAATCACCCAAATGGAGCATTACCGTCAGGCCGCTGATCAGGTTTCCATGGGGAACATCATCACAAGTATGCGGCTCTTTTCAATTATTGACTGGCATGATTTTTTTGAGGAAGTGAGCTTAGTCAATCCTATCCTGGCACAGGATCCTGTTGAGATTTATAGCAACATGGATATTTCCACCCGGGACAGTTACCGTAAGGTGATAGAAAGAATTTCAAGACGAAGCAAGGCTTCCGAGATTGAAGTGGCTTCGACGGCGCTACATTTTTCTAAAAATACAAATAAACACATTGGATATTTTCTTTTGGATGATGGTGTGCAGGAGGTTGAGGCCCATTTAAGCTACCGGCCTCAAATAAAAGAGAGGCTCGTTCGTTTAGTGGATGAATCTCCGGCACTTATCTATTTTGGATCTATCACGGGGTTCATGATACTTTTCATGGGTCTTTTTCTTCGTTTCTTCTTCGAGCATACTTCATCGACTCCTGCGGCAGTTGGTGTCTTTTTTCTCCTTTTAATCCCAGTAAGTGAACTTGCTCTAGGACTTGTGAACTACATCACTACCATCCTCAGAAGGCCAAAACGTCTGCCACGTATGGACTTTATGGAAGGTATCCCAACTGATGCCCGCAGCATGGTGGTGGTTCCTTGTTTATTTACAAATGAGGAAACTATCCGGGATCTCGCTCATAATCTTGAAGTACAGTACCTGGCCAACCAGGACGATAATATTTTCTTTGCCCTCCTTGGTGATTTAAAAGATGCAGATACTGAATCCATTGATGGAGATGCGGCACTACTAACTCTTGCTCATGGATTAATTGAAGAACTTAACACCCGTTACGCCAAAGGCATGGAGCCGCGTTTTTACGCCTTTCACCGAGTAAGAATGTTTAATGAGGCCGAAGGTAAGTGGATGGGTTGGGAAAGAAAGCGCGGAAAAATCCATGAATTCAATAAACTCATTCAGGGCCAGACTGAAACCAGTTATCTGCCTCATAAACTTTCAGATGAATTAATCGGAACTTTTAAATACATCATCACACTGGATGCGGATACTCAACTGCCCTTGCAAAATGCCAGACGGCTCATAAGTACTATTTATCATCCCTTGAATCGGGCAGTTTATAGCGAAACAGAAAACCGCATCGTTAAGGGATATGGAATTATCCAGCCCCGAATTGGTGTTTCCATGGTCTCGGCCGCAAAGACCCGCTTCTCACAGATATTTTCCGGTAACACCGGAATAGATCCCTATACCACAGCGGTCTCGGATGTTTATCAGGATCTTTTTGGTGAAGGAACTTTTACCGGCAAAGGTCTTTATGAAATTGAATCCTTTGAAAAAGTTTTAAATAATCGCGTTCCAGAAAATACTATTTTAAGTCATGACCTATTTGAAGGCAGTTATGCCCGGGTTGGACTTGTAACAGACTTTGAATTAATCGATGACTATCCTTCAAACTTTGATACTTTTTCAAAACGCCAGCACCGCTGGACAAGAGGTGACTGGCAATTACTCCCTTGGCTTTTTTCAACAGTCAAAAATGCTCAAGGGATAAAGACAAAAAATAATCTTCCATTAGTTGCCCGTTGGAAAATTTTTGATAACTTAAGACGAAGTGTTCTCGCTCCTGTCACCCTCCTTTGGCTCTTCCTTGCCTGGACGATCCTTCCGGGACCAGCTCTTATCTGGACACTCATGGTAGTAATGACGATGAGTTTTCCGGTGTATGCCTCATCCCTTCAGGAGCTGATCAAGTCCTCTCAGATTCCATGGACTGAGCACTTAAGAAATACGGTCCGCTCAACCAGAATAAGAATTGAGCAGGTCTTTATGATGCTGGTTTATATGCCAGAGATGGCCCTCTCACACCTGGATGCCATCTTCCGGACTCTTCATCGGTTGAAAATTTCTCATAAAAAAATGCTTGAATGGGTGAGCTTCTCTCAGACTCAATCTCAGAAGAGAAACACCTCCCTTATTCGTGATATCTTTTCTACAGGACCCATGGTGGCACTGACCTTAGGAGTGGCCATCTGTTTTATCAAACCTGACTCATTACTCATTGCCTTACCATTTCTTTTAAGTTGGATGCTCAGCCCCTACATCACTCTCGGAACTTCACGGGACATACTTCCGGAGATAGCTCCCCTAAGTGCGGATGAGAAAAAACAGTTCCGCCGCTATGCCCGCATGACCTGGCATTTTTTTGAAACCTTCGCCGGCAAAGAAGAAAACTGGCTGGCACCTGATAACTTCCAGGAAGATCCAAAACCTGTTGTGGCCCATAGGACCTCTCCCACCAACATTGGTCTTCAGCTTCTGGCCAATCTATCGGCCTATGACTTTGGCTATATAGGTCTGACTGAATTTATTGATAGAACAGAACTTACTTTTGAGACCATAAGTAAATTAGAAAAACATAATGGTCACCTCTATAACTGGTATGACACTCAAACTCTAGCCCCGCTTAATCCCCGCTACATCTCAACCGTTGATAGCGGTAACCTTGCAGGACACCTGATCACCTTGAAGCAGGCGTGTCTTGAACTGGCCAAAAATGCTGGATCAAATCCTGATTTTAAACAAGGCCTAAAAGACAGCCTTCTGCTCCTGGAAGAGCATGTGAGAAAACTTCAGGACATTCCCGCTCTGCCCCGCAGTGGTTCTCTCAAGCGATTGATTAAAAATCTTGAGAACCTTCAGGAGAAGGTTCTTACAGCAAGCTGGGATGAACTTATTTTGGAGCTTGGACTGTCCAAAAAACTCCTCAACGATCTGGTCTTTGAAGGTGTTCATGAAACCTATCAAAGGATTGAGAGATGGTTTGAAACGATCTTTCATCAAATTGAATCATATAAAAAAGATGACGGTCTTCAACATAACAAAACACGTCTGCGTTTAAAAACAATCGCCTATCAGGCCCATGATCTGGCCCACGGGATGGACTTTAAATTTCTATTTGATAATCAAAGAAAAATCTTTGCTATTGGATTTAACGCTTCTGAGATGAGAAGAGATGATTCATATTATGATCTTCTGGCATCAGAGTCCCGTCTCACAAGTTTTTTTGCAATTTCTAAAGGAGATGTGCCTGATGATCACTGGTTCAGGCTTGGCCGGCAGCTCACTCATACAGTAGGTAGCAGGGCGCTCATCTCATGGAGTGCGACCATGTTTGAGTACCTCATGCCACTCCTGGTGATGAAGCGCTTTGAAGAAACTCTGCTGGATCAAACTTATGATTCGGTAGTAAGACGCCAGATTGAATACGGAGAGCAGCGCCAGATCCCATGGGGAGTTAGTGAGGCTGGATATAATGCCCGGGATCTCCAGTACAATTATCAGTATGGCCCATTTGGAATTCCCGGCCTGGGTCTAAAGAGAGGACTCAGAGATGAACTAGTTATTTCGCCTTACTCTACCATGCTGGCCGCCATGGTTCTCCCCAAAGAATCTCTGAGTAACCTCGAGACCTTGGAAAAGCTTGAAGCTTTGGGCCACTATGGGTTCTATGAATCAATTGATTACACTCCGGAGAGGGTTCCAAAAAATAAAAAATCCATCATCCTTCATTCCTACATGGCCCATCACCAGGGCATGAGTCTTTTGTCACTTAATAACTTACTTCATAACGGGATTATGCAGGAGCGCTTTCACCTTGATCCAAGAAATCAAGCAATTCAACTTCTCCTTCAGGAGAGAATTCCTGCCGTTTCTGAAATTGTTAAACCTCGTGCTGAAGAAACTCATGTGGAAAACTTCGCCCGTATAAGTGAAAATCATTATTCACGGGTTTATGTTGATCCTTCACTCTCTACACCACGAACTCAAATTCTCTCAAATGGTGCCTATTCGCTTATGCTCACCTCCGCAGGATCAGGCTTTTCTAAATGTCATGAGCGACTGATAAACAGATGGAAAGAAGACCCCACGCAAGATGAGCGTGGACAGTTTTTCTATATAAAAAATCTCACCACTGCAAAGGTCTGGTCGGCCACTCATCATCCCACAGGTGTAAAACCCAAGCGCTATGAGGCCATTTTTGCTGAAGATAAGGTTGAGTTTGTCAGAGAAGATGAGGATATAACAACTACAACCGATGTTATTGTCTCCTCAGAAGATAATGTAGAGATGAGACGAATTACCCTCACGAATAATTCATCTGACAGCATAGAAATTGAAGTCACAAGCTTTATGGAAGTGACACTCGCCCGTGGTAACGATGATGCCGCCCATCCGAGTTTTAGTAACCTCTTCATTCAAACCGAGTACAGCTCCGCGATTAAGGGTCTTCTTGCCACACGAAGACCACGCTCAAGCAGCGAAAAAGAATACTGGGGCATGCATGTCGTCAGTGTCGATGGCCAGACCTTGGGGAACCTTGAGTATGAAACTGACCGCTCTAAGTTCATTGGCCGGGGAAGAAATATTTCTGCCCCCCATGCGATGGAAGACAACGAGAGACTCAGTGGTTCAACAGGTGCTGTCTTAGATCCCATTTTCTCACTCAGGCAGAAGGTTAAAATTCCTTCTCGTAAAAGTGTGAAGCTCACCTTTTCAACCGCCATGGGCTTTTCACGGGACGAAGTTGTGGCCCTGGCCGATAAGTATCAGGACCCCAACATTTACTTGAGGGAAGTTAATCTGGGTTGGGTAAAATCTCAAATCACTCTCCGGCATTTAAATATGAGTATGGAGAAGGCCCACATTTATCAAAGACTAGGTGGACGGATTTTGTACCTTGCCCCCTATCTCAGGGCCCAATCTCAACTTTTAAAATTAAACTCTCGTCAGCAATCGGCCCTCTGGGCCTATGGTATCAGTGGAGACATTCCCATTATCCTCACCCGGATTGGAAACGACAATGACATGTCCATGGTCAGAGAACTTCTGCGCGCCCATGAGTACCTGAAACTCAAAGGGCTAAAAGTTGATTTAGTCATTCTAAATGAGCACAGTACCAGCTACCTTCAAACCCTTCATGATGAGGTGATGAGACAAATCCTTATCGGTGGAGCTCATCACCTTCTGGATCAACCAGGAGGAATCTTCGTGCGCAAAGCGGATATGATTCCTAATGAGGACCTGACTCTTTTAAACGCAGTGGCACGGGTAAACATCTACGCAGATAAAGGCACTCTTGAAGAGCAACTTAAACGCCGTCCTGTCGAAAAAGAAATGCCACTGGCATTTGTGCCTAAGATACAAAAGAAAAAGTATCCCCTATTTGAAATTGAAAAACCGCCCCTGACCTTTGACAACGGGCTTGGAGGATTCACTGAAAGTGGAGACGAATACATTATTCACCTAAAGGCAGGTCAGTGGACTCCTGCACCCTGGATCAATGTCATTGCTAATAAAAATGATTTTGGCTTTATTGTCTCTGAGGCCGGTATGGGATTTACCTGGTCCCAGAACAGCCGAGAGAACAGGCTCTCAAGTTGGTCGAATGATCCGGTCACTGATCCGGCCAGTGAGGCCCTCTATATCCGGGATGAGGAAACAGGATCCTTCTGGTCGCCTACCCCCCTTCCTATCAGAAGCTCAAGTGACTATCTTATCCGTCACGGACAGGGCTACAGTATTTTTGAGCATACCTCTCATAACATCGCCACCAAACTCACGATGTATGTAGATATGGAAAAGTCGGTTAAAATTTATAAGCTATCACTTACAAACGAAAGCCAGAGACCACGGAAACTTTCCGTCACGGCCTACATTGAATGGGTTTTGGGATTTTCTCATGCTAATTCCTCGGCAACGGTGGTTTCAGAGTGGGACGAAGCGACTCAAGGCCTGTTTGCTAAAAATACTTACAACAATGAATTTGCTCACAGAGTTTCATTTATTGGAATGAGTGAGAAGGTTCAATCATTTACCAGTGATAGAAAAGAATTTATTGGCAGAAATGGTCGGATGAACAAACCAAAGGCCTTAACCCGTGCCTCACTCTCTGGCATTGAGGGCGGCTGACACGATCCATGTGGCGCTCTTCAATCATCCATCGATCTAAATCCAGATGAGGTTAAAGAAATTTTTATCCTTATTGGTCAGGACAATTCTTTAGATGAAGCTAAGGCCCTCCTTGCTACTTTTAAAGACACCACTCTTGCTTTAAATTCTCTGAATAAAGCTAAAGCATTTTGGGAAGAGACACTGGGAACTCTGGAAATTAAAACTCCTGAGCCGGCCATGAACCTTTTAGTGAATAAGTGGCTCATCTACCAAACACTCTCATGCCGATACTGGGCACGTACCGCCTTCTATCAATCAGGTGGTGCTTACGGTTTCCGGGATCAGCTTCAGGATGTAATGGCCCTGGTCTACTCACATCCGGAAATCACTAAGGCACAAATTCTTTTGGCGGCCTCAAGACAATTCCCTCAAGGTGATGTTCAGCATTGGTGGCATCCACCTACAGGACGAGGAGTGAGAACCCGCTTCTCGGACGATTTACTTTGGCTTCCGTTTGTTACCAGTCACTATATTTCTGTCACTCAAGACCGCAGTATCTTGGAAGAGATGATCTCCTACATTGAAACTCCAGAACTTACTGCCGGCCATGATGAAACCTATACACAGCCCTGGACCTCAGAAACTCGGGGAACACTTTATGAGCACTGTACACGTGCCATAGACCGCAGTTTGAAAGTTGGTGAGCACGGACTTCCCCTCTTTGGATCAGGAGATTGGAATGACGGGATGAACCGGGTGGGGCACGAAGGCAGGGGTGAGAGTGTCTGGATGTCATGGTTTCTGGCATCCACTCTTAAATCATTTATTCCTTATTGTGATTCGGAGAGAAAAACAGTTTATGAAAATCATGTGGAGCTTCTGAGAAAAAACACCGAGGCAAATGCCTGGGATGGAAGTTGGTACATCAGGGCCTACTTCGATAACGGTGAGAAGATGGGATCACACTCAAATGAAGAGTGTAAAATTGATGCCATCGCGCAAAGCTGGGCCGCTCTTTCTGAGCAAGGAAATCCAGAGCGCGTAAAAAGTGCTATGAATTCGGTCAATGAGCATCTCATCCGTCGGGATGAGGGGATCATTAAACTTTTTACTCCCCCATTTGATAAATCCTCTCAAGACCCAGGGTACATCAAAGGTTATGTACCAGGAGTGCGTGAAAACGGTGGGCAGTATACCCATGCTGCCATCTGGACCCTGATGGCCTATGCAAAATTAGGGAATGGAGAAACAGCAGAAGAGCTCTTTGCCATGATTAATCCCATTAATCACTCTCTGAATCCAAAAGATGCTCAGACTTATAAGGTTGAACCCTACGTGATTGCGGCCGATATCTATGGGCTTCACCCTCACATTGGCCGTGGCGGTTGGAGCTGGTACACAGGCTCATCGAGCTGGATGTACCGGGCAGCGATAGAAAGCATTGTGGGATTTAAGATTGAAAACGGGAAAATAACATTAAATCCCTGCATCCCTAAAAAATGGGATGGCCTGGATATTACTTACCGCAGTGGGGAGACCACCTACGAGATTAAAGTGATAAATAATTCAGGAAAAAGAACTCTGGAGATGGATGGAACCCTGATGGAAGGAAATGAAATTCCCCTCAGCGGAAACGGAAAAAGCCACAAGATCACACTCTCAATCTAAAAGACAAAGGGTAACAAAAGATCTTTTTGTTACCCGGTTTTTTATTTCCGATCAAGAACCTGAAAAGAGAAATCAAAATCATTCTGATCGTTTTTCTTGAATTCCTGCTCACTTACTTTCTTCCAGTTCTTAAGAGAAAGCTGTGGAAAGTAAACATCTCCTTTAACATCCGCCTGGACTTCAGTGAGATAGATTCTATCGACAAGTGAGAGTCCGTATTTAAAAATTTTCTCCCCACCAATAATAAAAAGTTCTGTCTCACCGTTTCTCTCGGCCTGTTTAATAGCACGAAATATCGAGCTGAACCAAAAAACATTTTCACTGTTTGCCTTAGGCTCACTGGAAATCACCAGACTCATGCGGCCCGGCACACCCTTTCCGATGGAGTCATAAGTCTTGCGCCCCATAAGTATGTGGTGACCCATGGTGATTTTTTTAAAATTCTGCAGATCATCCTTCAGATGCCATGGGAGAGTATTATTCACACCGATCACATTATTCAGAGACTTTGCAACGATAAAAGAAATTCTCATATTAAACCGCCACTGGTGCTTTAATGTGTGGATGGGCCTCGTAACCAACTAATTCAAAATCTTCAAATTTAAACCCGAAGATATCTTTCACTTCTGGATTTATTTTTAATTTTGGTAAGGCAAATGGAGTTCTTGAAAGCTGCAGCTCTGTTTGCTCAAGATGATTTGTATAAAGATGTGCGTCTCCAAAAGTATGCACAAAATCTCCCAGCTCCAGATTACAAACTTGCGCAACCATCATGGTTAAAAGTGCGTAGCTCGCAATATTAAACGGTACACCTAGAAAGATATCCGCTGATCGCTGGTAGAGCTGACAAGAGAGTTTGTTATTGGCCACGTAAAACTGAAACATTGTGTGACAAGGTGGTAGGGCCATCTTATCTACATCCGAAACGTTCCAGGCACTCACAATTAATCTTCTGGAATCAGGATTCTTCTTAATCATCTCAATTAAGTTCTTAATCTGATCAACCGTTCTACCATCATGAGTCTTCCAGCTCCTCCACTGAACCCCATAGACCGGGCCGAGATTTCCATTTTCATCCGCCCACTCGTTCCAGATAGAGACACCGTTGTCTTTTAGATATTTGATATTTGAATCCCCCTGCAAAAACCATAAAAGTTCATGCACGATGGATTTCATATGACATTTTTTAGTAGTAACGAGAGGGAATCCCTCCGCTAAATTGAAGCGCATCTGGTGACCAAACACTGAGAGTGTCCCCGTTCCAGTTCGGTCTTCTTTTTTTACACCTTCGGCCAGCACTCGTTGCATAAGTTCGTGGTACTGTTTCATAAGATGGCCTCCCGTGGATATCTTGTGTGTCGATGTAGTTAAACTGTAACACTGTCACTAGGTGTTGTTCAATCAATCTATCGCCGTCAATTTAATGACATCTTTTTCGGCGTTGCTCAAAACCCTATTAATCACTAAAATATAGGCTTATTCCACAGGAGTTTTAATGAGCACCGTTCTGACAGGTCTAGAGAGAATTATTACTGAAAAAGATCTACAAGCTAAGTTCAAAGGTAACATCGCCTACCTCTGTCACAGTGCTTCTGTAACCAAGGATCTTGAGCACGGACTCCTCGCCCTCAAACGGGTCTTTGGCAATAGGCTCACCAAAATTTTTGGACCTCAACACGGATTTGTGACCGATGTTCAGGATAACATGGTGGAGAGCACCCACTACACTCACCCATTTTTTCAACTTCCTGTTTACTCTCTTTATTCTGAAACAAGAATTCCAACGGACGAAATGCTCAAAGATGTAGATCACGTTTTTGTGGATCTTCAGGACGTAGGAACAAGAATTTATACCTACATCTATACCATGACTCTTTTGATGGAGGCCTGTCAGAAAAAAGGTATCGAAGTTGTTATTCTTGATCGTCCAAATCCCATTGATTGTGTGACTCTCGAAGGAAATATTTTAGATCTTAATTACGCTTCCTTTGTTGGCCGCCACCCGATTCCAGTACGTCACGGACTTACGATGGGTGAAGTGGCGAAGATGCATGCCAAATACTGGGGCGGCCAGGATTGTAAACTCACCGTTATCGAGATGAAAGGCTACAAACGTGAGATGAGCTATGAAGACACGAAACTTCCATGGGTGATTCCTTCACCGAATCTGCCTACCATTGAAGCCGCTTATACTTTTGTTGGAACTGTTCTCTATGAAGGGACAAATATTTCTGAAGGCCGTGGAACAACACGCTCTCTGGAAATTATCGGTCACCCAAAAATTGAAGCCTTTGGTTTCCACGAAAAATTAAAACCAGTTCTCGCCAAAGCAAAACTTGAAGGCTTTGTTCTCCGGCCTTTAGTTTTCCTCCCAACTTTCCAAAAACACCAGGGTAAACCAACTGGCGGATATCAGATCCATGTGACGGACCGTAAGAAGTTTGAACCGTGGAGACTATGTCAGTATCTTTTAAAAGAGATGTATCATGAGCTGGGAAGTGATTTTGCCTGGAAGGTTCCGCCATATGAGTACGAATACCACAAAGTCCCTGTGGACCTCATCAACGGCACGGATAAGCTTCGTTTATGGGTTGAGAAAAATGGGACTGAAGAAGAGTACCAGGCGATTATGAAAGAAAATCAGGATCAGTGGCTTGAGCAGCGGAAGTCATGTTTAATTTATTAATTATATTGTTCGCAGACAAATGAGGACGATTTAGAAACCTGGTTTCAGCAACATACATGAACTTCATTTCTCATGTGAAACACCAAAATGACCTGACGAGATTTGTTACTGCTTATCACGGGATTAATAATGATAGATAAGCTGGAATCTTTTTTAAGCGACATGAGGTCAGAAATTAGACTCAGAATTCTTGAGATTTATCTTAATTTCAATTAATTAGATCATCCTCCGTTGTCTGCGAACAATTTAACCTTTATTGTTCTGAGGCACCAGAGGAGGAAGTAGAACTGGACTTACTCTCCTCAACTACTTCACAAGGATTACCAGAATTCATCGATTGAGAAAAAGTCTCATTTACAATTTGGTGCACTTCAGGATTATTACTTTTCCCTGCCTCATGAATCTGTCCCTTTGCATCCCAATAGGCGACTTCCCTAAGTTCGTTGGTATGATCCAAATAGATTTTGCGGGCCATATTGGAAGATTGGCATTTGGGCCATTTCTGGGCGGTCTCTACCCTGAATTTTTGATTCAGACCCCAATAATAAGAAACTGATGTAAAAAGAGGATCACTTCCAGCATAGGAGTGCGAAAGGCATAAGATTATCAGAAGTTTCAGCATAGAATAATCATAACATCATCAGGCGCAAAGACAGCATTCAATGATTTAGAAGTATATTATGTGCCTCATAATATTGCTTCTCCTAGGAGCGGTTTTTTTGACTTCCAGAATTAAATAAAAACTTTAATTCACTACATGTTTTATAGATGATCTAATTAATTTTAACTTGCTTACAATTATCCCTACTTCTTGAGTAGTCGCGGCCTTGTAATAAAAAGTTGCAGTACTTGAACCTGAACTCATTGTGATAGATGTTACGGCAGCTCCACCACATCCTGCTGAATCATAAAATAGTCCCGTGCCACCATTACTTAAGGCCAGAGTATACGCCGATGGTGCGTTAATGACTGCACCTGCGGATGTTGTAAGTGTAACGGTAAATGCAGTTGAACAGCTCCCCGCCGTAGTTGAAGCAGGACCAGTTAACGTGAGCGTCGATGGAGACCCTAATAGAATAGGAGACTCTTCGGTAATTTGCGACTGTAAGGCCCCGTCTCCAAGCGCTCCTGAAGAGTTACTACCCCAACATTTAACAACTCCAGAAACCAAGGCGCAAACATGCTCATCACCTACCCCAATTTCTGAGGCACCGGAACTTAAGCTCACAACTGTTAAAGGAGTCATAGAGCTAATATAAGACGACTGACCTAATCTTCCATTTATCCCTCTGCCCCAACACTTAACTTCACCTGAAGAAAAAAGTGCGCAACTGTTCTCACGACCAACAGAAACTTTTGTGACTCCAGATCCACCAGCAATAATCGAAGTTGGCACCCAGCTATTGCCGATGTAACCAGCACCCATGTTCCAAGGACTTTCGCCCCAACAAGAAACTCCACCGTTGATAGCTGCACATGTGTGTGTCTCTCCCGCAGAAACTGAAGTGGCTCCAGCACTAATTATTTCAACCGGAGCATATTGAGATGCAAAAGTTCCATTTCCTATTTGTCCGTACTGATTTCTTCCCCAACAAAAAACCTTGCTTCCTACAAGAGCACAAGTGTGATCTGTTCCTACCGATACGTTAGTAGCGCCAGCTGCAGTACCTGGCACTAAGGAAGTTACTGCCACGGGAGCTTCTTCTTTAGAATTACCACTATTAATTCCGAGCCGTCCATCTTCAGCTTTCCCCCAGCACATGACTCCCTGGTTAACGACCGCACAGGTATGGAATCCTTTTTGAGAAGTACTTATTGCTGTCACACCAGATGTGAGACCAGTAACCTGACCAGGTTCATATCCAGGATGAGTGGATCCTGTTTGTCCGTTATCTTTACTACCCCAACAGTAAGCTCCCCCTGACCTGATGGCACAATTTGCAGATTGTCCAATAGAGACTGCAGTAACACCAGAGTTTAAAATCGCTACCGATGTGGGAGTTGACGTATCTTTATCGTTGTAATTACCTAGAACACCATTGTAGGCCGCTCCCCAACATTTTATTGTTCCATCACTTAAAACAGCACACGAGCTTCTAGATCCTACAGAAAGACTCGAAGCTGTAGTCCCAAGGCCTAAAGTAGGAGCAGGTACCCCTATCGAATTATTTGAGGCATTACCAAATTGATTCGTTTGATTTCCGCCCCAGCATTTTAAAATATTACCATCAAGATTCGCACATGTAGTATCTGTTCCCGCACTCATGCTTAAAACACCAGTAATGGGATTCAGTTGAGCAACTTCCACGTTAGGGTAACTTGTAATTGTCCCTGCTCCTAATTGACCTGATCTGTTACTACCCCAGCAATAAGTTTCAGTGATTGTAGATGCACACACGTAATAATAACCGACAGCAATATTATCAATATTTGCAGGAAGACCATTAATTTTTAAAGGGACTATGGAGCTAGAAGTTGAGCTATCAGTTGCTAATTGGTTGTACCAGTTTGGTCCCCAACAATAAACTTCGCCATCTTTAATTGCACAAGCATTGTAGGCAGAAATACCAACTTTAGTCACACCAGAACTCATCCCCTGGACTTGGACTGGTACTAAACTTCGTGTTGTAGAATTATTTCCTAATTGGCCAGTCCAGTTATCGCCCCAGCACTTGAGAGCTCCATTTGAAACAGCACAACTGAAATTATAGCCAGCCCCTATATCTGTAACTCCCGAAGACAGTCCAGTTACAAGGGTCGGGGCACCTCTGGAAATAGATGTACCGTCTCCAACCGCACCCGTACCATTATTCCCCCAACAGTAAGCACTCTCACCTATGACTGCGCAAGTGTGAAAGAAACCAGTATCGACCACTCTTGCTCCGGAAGTTCCGGGTACAGCGAAAGGGATATTAGAGTCAGTGGTATCCCCAGTTCCTATTTGATAAGTATAGTTTGCTCCCCAACATTTAATCGACCCATCTACAACAACGCAACCATGGTCATTTTTTATAGAAATGCTAGTTGCATCAGAAGTTATGCCCGGTACTTGAATTGCTGCCGGTTCAGTAGAAAAAGAGTTATTCCCAGTTTTGCTGGCATAAATATTATCACCCCAACATTGGACATTTCCTGCAACGATGGCACAAGTTGTTCCTGTCATTGAAGTTGAAATAAGGTTAACGATTACAACAGTTCTTACTAAGGTTTGTGTCCCACTAAAAGCACTCGCGGCCAAAGTTAGCGTCCCAAGAACATTCGATTTGAAGTAATAAGATTTACTGCTCTCTCCTGTTGACAGGGTCAGACTACTCGTAGGAACTGTACAACCGGCGTCAGAATAAAAGCTTCCGCCTCCCGCTCCCGAGAGTGTTACTGTTGTTGGTGATCCAGCTGCTGAAGTAGAGGGCAGACCATAAGAATCTATTTGAGTAACAGTAATCACATCACTGCAACCACTTTGAGGAAGTTTGCTAGGCCCAGCCAGTGGAGCTAATCCAGAAGGAAGAGGAAAATCAATTGTATCGGTACCTGGAGTTGCAGAGAGATTATTCCAAGAGTTTTGAGTCCAAACTGTTATTCGTCTTACTCCCCGACCAGTCAAAGTATGAGTGGTGGGTCTTGTAGAGACAAAACAGGGATCGGTAGAAAGTGGCGTCGTGGGATCAGAATCAGAATTTAAACTTTCTTTCACACACCATTTCACGGCTCCAGTGTCCGCCGTTATAGAAAGATTCAGGACTGCTTGATTTGTATTTACACTCGAATTCGTAGTTGAACTAGTAATTGCAATCGTAGGAGTTGCGGGGAAGGACCAAAAGTCGACACTGCCTCCGGCCTTAACAACTGGAGTCGCAATAGATAATGTTTTTGTTTCACTATGAGAAGAAGTCATCGTACAAGATGAAATCCCTGAACTGTCGGAGGCCGAACAAGCACCATAAGCATTCCCCCCACTCGTGTCTGTAGCAGAAAATGTAGGGGTAACCGAGCTCACGAGATTATTATAAGCATCTCTAAGTGTAATCGTTATGGCAGAAGTGGCGGTACCATTTGCCAAGACTGGACCAGTTCCAGAAATAGTAGAGTTCCCAGAGGTGGCCGCACCAGCAATGAAGACGACACTTCCACCTGCCTTAGCAACGGGAGTAACTAACTGTAACGTTTTTGTCTCTGCCTTAGTTGAAGTCATTGTACAAGTAGAGACGCCTGAAGCGTTCGAACTACTACAAGTGTTATAAGAATTTACAGATCCTGTATCAGTCGCGCTGAAAGTTGGAACGACCCCCGCCAGAGGATTACTTAGAGCATCTAAAAGTGTGATGGTAACGGTAGAGGTTGCAGCTCCGTTGGCAGTGATGCCACTTGTTCCACTAATGGTTGAGTTAGTGGCATCGGCAGAGCCGGCAGCAAACACAACACTACCTCCAGCTTGTGCTACCGGAGTAACAAGAGAGAGAGTTTTTGTCTCTGGAGTAGTAGACGCTAATGTACATGTAGACACACCAGAAACATTTGAAACTGAACAGCTACCATATACGTTTGATGAACCCGTATCAGTTGCCGAAAATGTAGGAGTTTTACCAGCGACAGGCTGCGAAGACGCATCAAGAAGTGTAATAGTAACAGTAGATGTGGCCACTCCATTTGCAGTGACAGGGCCGAGTCCAGTAATCGTCGAGTTAGAAAAGTCCCTACTTTCGACTAGAACATTTGGTAAGGGAATGCTGATCGACAAAAGATTCAGAACTCGATTTAGAGATGTAGTTATACTGCTTCCGGAATGCACGATAGGGAACTGAAGTTCAATACCATTGGTATCAGCTTCATGGGCAACTACAGTATATTGAAAAGTTAATACACTTGGATCAGGATCAGAAATATAATCGGCATACCGAGTAACGCCACCAACTGATATTGGAATAGTTGGTACACCTGAGACAGTTACCGGATGAGTTAGGTGAAGGACAATGTCGATTGTTTGGTTTAGGCCGTAAGTGCCATTAACCGGATAATCAATTTGGCTTATCTCAACAGGCATTGCATCGATGATTAATGAATTTAATGAGGTTGCAATATAATTGAGGTTTGCAGTATCACTTGATCCTACCTTTATGATGGTACCACCATTAAGGTTAATGGGAAAAGTTGCTGTCGGTCCACTTAAGGATTGATCCCCACTTACAAGCGTATATGAGAAAGTAAGTTTATTAGTTCCACTTCCGCTCATGTAATTAAAATACCGCATTCCATTACTAGTCATCACGTTTAAAATGGGAGAGCCACTCACCGTCACAGGATCCGTGAAGTTCACCTCAACCTCAATGGTATCTCCTCGCAGCTTAAGGCCTGAACTTGAGGCTTCAACTTTTGTAATTTTTATGTTTGATTCAACGGTCGGTGGATTAGTAACAACAAATTTATTACAGCTTACCAGGGCAAGCAAAGATACAGACCATATGAGAGAAGAAATTGAGGGTTTAAACACAATGGCTTTATCGGCATAAAGAAAAAATTAATGAATAAAATTGATTAAAATGAACCCTGGCCACCGCTTGGCCTGTAACCATTTAATATCACTTGTAAAACATGGTGAAAATGAGCGTTACAAACCGGGGCCCCCATCGGAATAAGTGGAAATCCCAATACTCCCTCCACATAACATTTCGTGATCAACTTATCTGTATTCCCAAGTCACAGAGTTTGTCACCAGGACTTGGTTTGATTTAAAAAAGCACAATCAAACGGATAGTTCCAAGAAACCTGAGAGGATCTTGGTAAGGCGCCATTGAAACTATTGTTGATATATATGGGACTTAATCCATGAAAAGTTTCCACTTAGTGAAAGAGGATCACTGAGTTTAAAAGCTAGCCTTTCGACTCAGTGATCACTTTTTCATTATTCATCAAATCGCAATTTAAGCATCAACCTAGTGTCACTATCACTTAAGGCAAGTTACTTTTTTGATAGTTTTTAAAGTTACTCCATAATCAACATCCAGGTTACCCCATCGATACCCAGCAAATTTCCCCACAACTGTAATGAGATCCAGTTTCTCTTTTGTAGTTTTAACTATAACATCGCGAGGTTTTACTTTAAGGAATTGCTCACAAAGATAGTTTGGCACACGTTTTTTTGTTAATACTGATGAATACAATTGTCCAAAAGGCTCATTCTTATATGCTGTCGCATTAATATTTTCGCTAAAATTAGAAAGTTCAATTCCGTTTTCCACTTCCTTGAAATCTGCACAAATTTCAACATCTGAAACTCTAATGTTATTATGACTAAACTCAAACACTTCACATCCAGCAAAAGCCGAAGCTGATGAGACATTACAAGAAGTCCAATCAATATTATTTTCATAAATAATCCTCGAGCTGAAGCTCATAAAGTTAATGGTTACAACCATCGTTTTGTTAATATTTTATTCGTTATGATGATCACTGAGCCTAAAAGCTAGTCTTTGAACTCAGTGATCACTTTTTCCTTATTCATCAAATCGCAACTTAAGTATCAACCTAGTTATTTTACGATCTCACCGTTTTCGCATATTAAAGGAGATTTGCGGAGCGCTTTACGTTGTTTACCATTTGCAGTTAGTACTTCGAGATCAAAAGTTGAAATCGTATTACTATAAACTTCAGAACCGTTTGAAGACAAAATATTGAAGTTAAATTTGCAATATGTACCCAGAACTGGGCCTTGCTGACATTGCTTCCAATTAATGAGAACGTATGAAGCTTCTGATTGATCTGAAACAATTTGAAATCCCTTAGAAAATAAAACTGAGCGCATTTGAAGTCCAATAGAGACCTCGTGTTGAGGGTTAACCTCATCTCGCTCTATAAATATATTGCAGTTTTGACTTGCAAATGCCGTAGAGGCAGAAAGGAAGATTGTTGCTAAGAAAAGTGATTTCATAAGATCTCCTGTGTTTTAATCTAATGGTTTAAACCATCGTTTTGTTAATAATTAATTCGTTATGGTGATCACTGAGTTTATAAGCGAGCCTTTCAACTTAGTGATCACTTTTTCTTTATTCATCAAATCGCAACTTAAGCATCAACCTAGGGAATTTAATTTCGAGAAATATGGGTAACTACTTTATCAGCATTAACTTTGATACAAACTTCCGTATTCGTTGCATCGTATACTGCTGCTGCAGTGACTGTTGCGAGACCAGTGACACGAGCAACTCGTAGTTTAGAAATTCTTTGTCTTTGTGAACAAGCCTCTATCCAAAGCAAAGATTAAATCAATCGTGTTGGACCCATTCTCTGGTAAGATGAGGTGAAGTAGGAAAAAAAATAATCAGATTGAATTTGCGCGAGATGAATCACAGAGCGCCTGTTAAACCATAATCAGGTTACCATCGTAAGTAACTACAAACACAAGGATACTTACTATGATTAACAGGTTTAGAAGATTACATCAATGTCCTATGGAAGCGCTACGGGTACAGCTTCATAACCTGTCGGAGTAAGTTCAGTCTTCATCTCTTGAAGAGTGATTGTTTTGCCTGCATAGGAGGTATTGAGTTTGTAAGTGTCTTAAAAACTGCCATTCTCTTAAAGATAAATTGCCTACCCTACTGCTTACAAAGGTGAACAGGTCGCTTTCATAACTGCTTTATTGTCATTTGAGATCTGAATCACAGACTGTATCGTCATACTCTTCTCTCTCACTTTTGCAGACCAAGTTCCATTGATGCCACCCGCACCGGGGGCGGTCTGCTTATAATCAAAGCTAGTTCCGTCGTGGGAAAGGGTGAGAGTCGTGCCAGATTTTTGGAACTCAAATTGAAGCCCGTTATAAACAGTGACAGAGCACTCATACATTCCATACAGCGTTTGAACTTGCACTTCGTCTGAAGCATTTTCCAAAAACTCGATAACGTTATTTTCATAGTCCACATGAATGGCAGTTTTAATCTGAGCAGTACCAGATTTCACTTTTAAGGTAGAACAATCAACTTTCACATCATTGATGGTGCATTTCTGAGATTTTGTTATCTCTTGCTTCACACAGCTTACAAAAGTTAAAAGCATTACTAGAAAAAAAGTTGATTTCATATGGCCTCACAATGGTTTGAGGCATGATCTCAGAGGCGAGCTTGAAATTGGGCCGTATTGAAAAAAATTCGATGGGTGCCTAACGACTAGACGCTGCTAAGTTCCTGAATAGATTTAATGTTCACCAAGATAAATTTTCTTCACATCTTCGTTATCCAGTAACTCCGAACCTTTCCCCTCAAGAGAGATTGTCCCGGTCTCAAGCACATAGGCATAGTCAGAAATCTTAAGCGCTTGCTTGGCATTTTGCTCAACTAAAAGAACGGTAACACCCTTCTCTTTATTGATCTTAACCACGATTTCAAAAATAAGCTTAACCACTTGAGGGGCAAGACCTAAAGAAGGCTCATCTAAAAGTAGAAGTTCAGGCTCACCGATCAGAGCACGAGCGATCGCAAGCATCTGCTGCTCTCCACCCGAGAGTGTCCCTGCTTGCTGCTTAATACGCTCTTTTAGACGGGGAAAAAGATCAAAGCCAATTTCAAGATTTTTCTGGAAGTTGGCCTTCGCTGACTGACGTCCCACTATACCTAATTGAAGGTTTTCCATAACCGTCAGATTTGGAAAAATCCCACGGCCTTCAGGACAGTGGATGAGACCCTCGCCCACTAGCTGAAAAGACTGTTTATTATGAATAGAGTGACCATGAAAAGAGACTTCACCAAGTGAAGGGTAGTTTCCAGAAATCGCTTTAAGGGTTGTGGTTTTACCGGCACCATTGGCACCAATCAAAGAGACGATTTTGCCCTTGGGCACTTCAAAAGAGATACCTTTCAGAGCTTGAACGTTTCCGAAATTAACCTTAAGGTCTTTAACGACTAGCGTATTGTTATCCATTTTTTTTAATCCACACCTAAGTAAGCTTCAATAACTCGTTTATCATTTTGAACAACTTCCGCCACACCTTCACAGACTAGTTGACCCTGAACAAGAACATAAATTTTTTCACAGATCTTCATCACAAGCCCCATATCATGCTCAATCAAAAGAACCGTTATGTTGCGCGCCTTTTGAATATCGCGGATGAGGTTTGTAAGCTCACGGGTCTCTGATGGATTTAGTCCTGCAGCTGGCTCATCTAAGAGAAGCAGCTTAGGATTTAAACCAAGAGCACGGGCAATTTCTAACTTTCTTTGTTTTCCATAAGGCAAACCACCGGCCGGGACATCTGCCAGATCTTTAATCCCCATGACATCCAGAAGCTCCAGAGCTTTCTGACGGATTTCTTCCTCTTCTTTATGAAAAGCTTTGGTTTCAAAAACCTGATCAATAAGACCTGTGTGAGTTGATGAATTAAAAGCAGTCATCACGTTTTCTAAAACAGTGAGTTCTTTAAAGAGGCGGATATTTTGAAACGTACGCCCTATCCCCTTCTGAGCAATTTCAAAAGGTTTTTTTCCAACGAGAGACTCTCCACCTAACCGTACATCACCGTGTGTGGGAGGATAGATTCCAGTCAGAACGTTGAAGATGGTCGATTTACCAGCTCCATTGGGACCGATAAGGCCGTATAAAATTCCAGGTTCAAGTTTGAAGTTAACGTTTTGGCACGCTTTAACTCCCCCGAACTCTAAAGACATATTTTCTACTTCGAGGAAAGCCACTTCCACTCCTTATTACCCATGAGCCCCTGCGGACGAAGGATCATAATTAAAATCATCGTAAGGGCGTAGATCACCATGCGGATATCAAGACCTGTAACATCCTGAACTTTACGAAGAGCTTCTGGAAGAAC
Source organism: Bacteriovoracaceae bacterium UBA7695 (assembly GCA_002482685.1). GTDB lineage: Bacteria > Bdellovibrionota > Bacteriovoracia > Bacteriovoracales > Bacteriovoracaceae > Peredibacter. The sequence goes on from DLGL01000069.1 coordinate 26,201, forward strand.
AGTTAGAATCCCGGCCCCCATGATCGCCCCTGAGAGACTTCCCAGACCTCCAACCACGTTCATGGCAATCACTTCAAAACTCTTGGCAAATGTAAAAGTCTGAGTCGAAATGTACCCTTCAGAGTGAGCAAAAAACGATCCTGCAATACCTGCCATGAAGCTTGAGATCACAAAAGCCTTCACTTTAATATTGAGAGGATTAATCCCCATCATGTTGGCGGCCATCTCATTTTCTTTAATTGCGAGCATCGCGCGTCCAAGACGACCGTTTGAAATTCGTTTGATTACGATGATGATAATGATGGTCATAAGAAAAACTGATCCAAGGTTCATATAAACCGGAATATCAGTCATGCCTCGTGCGCCACCTACTGCATCGATGTTTAAAAAGACAATCCGGATAATCTCACCGAAACCAAGAGTCACCATGCCGAGGTAATCCCCTGCCAGACGCAAACAACTTGTTCCAATTAAAAATCCTACTACTCCTGCAGCAATGCCGGCCGAGAGACTTCCTGCAATCAGCTGCACGACAAAAGGCGCATCCGGAAAAAGAAAGGTCACAACGGAAGCTGAACAGTAAGCCCCTATGGCCATAAAACCTGCATGCCCCATGGTGAAGAGACCCGTCAGACCGTTAAGGAGCATGAGTGAGACAGAAAGAATCACATTGATTAAAAGAAGAATCATCACCGAGTAGTAATAAGGTGAAATTAAACCCGTGAATCGACCCGGCTTCTCATAGAACAAGGCCGCCAGATTTAAATGGAATCCGCCCATAATAAAATTTAAACAAACTGCGCCGACAAAAAAGAGAACAAAGAGTAGAAATGTTTTATTAATCTTTCCCATCTTAAACCTTCTCAATTTTTTTCGATCCTAAAAGTCCACCTGGGCGAACCAAAAGAACGATAATCAAAATGACGAAGGCCAGAGCATCTCTATATGTACTCGACAGGTAGCCGGCCACATAGGTTTCACTAAGACCCAGGATGATGGCCCCAATAACTGCACCTGTAATGTTTCCAATCCCACCGAGAACTGCTGCAATGAAGGCCTTAAGTCCGGGGAGAAGACCCAGCAGAGGATCAATCTTAGGATAGGCCACACCGTAGAGAACTCCCGCAGCACCGGCCAGGGCCGACCCAATGATAAAAGTTATCAGGATCACTTTATTGACGTTAATACCAATAAGGTTGGCCGTTTCAAGGGAGTGAGAAATCGCCCGCATAGAGCGGCCGAACTGCGTTTTGAAAACTAAGAAGGAGAGAATCTGCATCAGTACAAAAGACATCACAAAAATAGTCAGCTGGTTTGAATCAAGGATAATGTCTCCCCCAACATCGATAAGACGGCGGGGTAAGATATCCGGAAAGAATTGTGGAGAGGCGCCGAAAACTAATTGCCCCCCGTATTCTAAAAATAAGCTCACACCGATTGCGGTGATGAGAATATTAATCCTCGGTGCTTTTCTCAAAGGACGATAAGCAAACTTCTCAATTATCACCCCTACAATCGCACTTCCGATCATGGCCGCAATGATAACCATGATGGCCGTGAAAATCGAAGGCTCAGCGTTTGGTATGGCATAGCGAATGAAGTAGAGTCCAATAAAGGAGCCCACCATAAATATGTCGCCGTGAGCGAAGTTGATAAGTTGGAGAACTCCAAAGACCATGGTGTAGCCCAGGGCCACTAGGGCATAGATACTTCCCAAAGCGAGTCCGTTAATAGTGTGCTGGATGAATTCGTTCACTAAACTTTCCTCGAATTATGGCCTGACTGATTCAACAAATTTGAAAACTTTCCCAACCACCTGGAGAACAACGGCCGACTTAGTGGCATCACGCTGCTCATTGATGGTGATAATCCCCGTGGCGCCATTGAAATCTTTCGTGGCCGCCAGAGCGTCCCGAACTTTAGCACCCTCAATGGACCCGGCACGGGTGATCGCCTCGAACAATACTCGGGCAGCGTCGTAGCCAGAAGCGGCCAAGGCATCCGGGTTGATCCCAAATTTAGTGTGATAGTTTTTAATAAAATTTTGAACTTCAGGGCGTGGATCTTCAACTGTGTAATGGTTCGAGAAGTATGAACCCTCAACCGCTTTTCCACCAATTTCAAGAAGTTTATCTGAATCCCAACCATCTCCTCCCAGCATAGGAACTTTAATCCCAGCTTCACGGGCCTGGCGGGCAATTAGACCCACTTCAGTGTAGTAACCAGGAATGAAAATGAAGTCAGGAGACTTATTTTTTAAGGATGTGAGTTGAGCTTTAAAATCGACATCACCAGAAACAAATTTTTCATCAGCAACAACTGTTCCCCCTAATGACTCAAAAGTTTTAATAAAGTAGTTTGCTAAACCCATTGAGTAATCCGACTTAGAATCACGAAGGATGGCAGCTTTTTTTAGTTTGAGAGAATTAAATGCGAACTTTGCCATCACTTCGCCTTGAAACGGATCGATGAAGCAAACTCGAAAAATGTAGTCACCTTTTTGAGTGACAAGAGGATTAGTTGAAGAAGGAGAGATCATCGGCACTTTGTACTGTTGGGCCACAGGAGCAGCTGCCAGAGAGCGAGTCGAAGCCACTTCACCGATAACGGCCACAACGTTATCCACGTTAATGAGTTTTTCCACTGAGAGGCGCGCCTCTTCAGGTTTTCCTTGATTATCATAAGCTTTAAGCTCGATTTGTTTACCGAGAAGTCCACCGGCCTTATTGTATTCCTCAACCGCCAGCTCAATACCTTGTTTTGTACTAATACCAAATGTTGCCTCAGCTCCGGTCATTGAACCAAAATTCCCAATAACAATCTTATCTGACCCCTTATTTTGACATGCGCCAAGCAAAAGCATCATAAATGTAAGCATCACTGTGATCATAGATTTCAAGGGACTCTCCTTCGGAAATTAATCGGTGATTCGTATACTAGGGTTCAATTGATGAAATGTAATTTGAAAATCAGAAGTGAAAGATTAATTTTGAGTTATGCGCTAAAAAAGTGTCAATTTGAAACCAGCTGGTAAAATTATAGGGTTACATCTCTGACATAATTTGTATAATCTTACTTTTTATATCCCAGTTAAAGGAGTTTTAATGATGCAAACCATCGAGCAGGTTACTGGCGAATTTGTTGGACTAGTCTGGGGTGTTCCCTTGGTGGTCCTTTTAGTTGGATCCGGTCTGCTTTTCACCATTTATTTTGGATTTCCTCAACTTCGCTTTTTTAAACATGCGATGCAAATTATTTCCGGAAAGTATGATGACCCTAAAGACAAAGGTGAGATCTCTCACTTTCAAGCACTGTGTGCGGCACTTTCGGCAACTGTAGGTCTGGGAAACATTGCGGGTGTGGCCGTTGCTATTTCCCTCGGTGGTCCAGGGGCCGTCTTCTGGCTTTGGGTTGCTGGCTTTATCGGTATGTGCACAAAATTCACAGAAGTTTGTCTTTCTCTCAAATACCGTGAAGTTGGTGACGATGGAGTTGTCCACGGCGGCCCGATGTTTGTGATTAAAAATGCTCTTTCAAAAAAATATTATCCCATTGCATGGCTCTACGCCTTCTTTGTGATCCTCTCATCTTTTGGTGCCGGGAATATGTTCCAGTCAAATCAGATGGCGGCCATTCTTAAGACATCGGCCGGAGTTCCTGAGTGGATCTCTGGACTCATCTTTTGTGTTGGTGCTGCGCTGATTCTAATTGGTGGGATTAAACGAATTGGTAAAGTGACGGAAAAAATGGTTCCTGCCATGGTGGGTCTCTACCTCTTTGGCGCCATCTGGATTCTTGTTGCCCGGTACGCCAATATTCCTGATATGTTCGGACAAATTTTTGCCGGTGCTTTCGCCGGAACTGCCGCTGTTGGTGGATTTGCTGGAGCTGCCTTTAAAGAAGTTATGATCATGGGTATCCGTCGTGCGACCTTCTCGAACGAGGCGGGTATGGGATCTTCTGCCATGGCCCACTCTGCTGCAAAATCTTCTCCTGTTCAGGAAGGAATTGTAGCCTTGCTTGAGCCCTTCATTGATACCATCGTTGTTTGTACCATTACTGCCATTGCCCTTCTTCTTACGGGTGCCTGGAGTGCTGAAGGTCTTACCGGTGGATCAGAAATGACGGCATGGGCTTTTGAATCTGTGATGGGTCCTGCTGGACGCTGGATTGTAACTTCAACAGTTACTTTGTTTGCCTTCTCGACCATCATTTCCTGGGAATACTACGGCGAGCAAGGGGTGACGTTTGTTTTCGGTGAGAAGTGGATTAAGGCTTACCGCTATATCTTTATCGTCTTTATCTTTATCGGATCAATTGCTCATCTCAATATTGTTCTCAACGTCTCGGATGCCGTTTACGGACTTCTGGCACTGCCAAACATGATGGCCTGCTGGATGCTTCTGCCTAAAGTTAAAGAGATGCTGAATGAGTACACGATGAAATTAAAGTCGGGTGAGATTAAAGCTTTCAAATAAAAAAAAGGCCCGCGAAAAGCGGGCCATTTTTTATCAACTATCTAAACATCGAAGGCATTGCCATAGGGACAACAACACCAAAATCTTTGGCAGAGGTTTTCATAGCTACCGGAGCATCTTTAACCTGGTTCTTAGAGCGGGCAATGGCCTGAGAGACAGTCATCGAGTTTGTCATCTGAGCGGCCACAACAGCACGATCAAGATTTACGATACCACCTGTGCTGATTTTATCAGTAAGGAAGGCTTTTTTATCAACTGTACCCATAAGAATCGCCTTAATATCAACAGGCTTAAGTCTGGTGTTAGCTGACTTAATTTTTGCAGCAACATTCGCCACAAAAGGAGCTGCTTGCGAGGTTCCAGAAACTTTTAAATACTCATTTCCAGGAATGGCAGAGTTAATCAGCATCCCAGGGGCCGCGATATCAACCATTTTTGTACCGAAGTTTGAAAACGGAGCGAAGAATTCATTTTTATAAGTTGCACCTACAGTGATCACGTTGTCGGCCTTGATATTTGCAGGTGAAGTCCCGTAAATATCATTCGACATACCATCGTTTCCAGCGGCAAAAACAAAAAGTGTATCAGGGGCCGCACTTACGAACTTAGATCCCTCTCTGACAAGTGAGCCGATAAATAGTCCGGCAGCCTTGTTAGATTCTTCTTCAGTTGGCTTTTTAAAGAACACCAATCGGAAAGCATTATCAGAAATCATTTTCCCTTGAGAAAATCCAGTTCCGAAAGAACCGTTGGCCACATCGGCTTTATGGTAAGCAGCAAATTTGGCAATATCTGTCAGAAGTTTCATCTGTTCAGTGGCAAGAGCTGAAAAAGCTTTTTCAAGAATGGCCCAACGATCAATATTGGCCGACTTCGCTTCCTTAGAGAGACCATCAAAAATGAGTTTCACTTCAGTCGGAATCAGTTTGATCCCAATCGCCTGACTTTCTGAATCTTCAATCGCAATACCGGCAACGTGAGTTCCGTGAACGAAGTTACCAAACTTACCCATCTCTTTAAGAAATTTAGAGTCTTTTTGTTTTTCTTTAAGCCAGGCAATCTCTTCTTCCGTGGCCAGTTTTAAAAAGTATTTACCCTGGATATCAAAATACTTTGAGCAGTCAGCAGAGAATGTTCCCAGGTATTTGTAATCGATGATCTGGCCATTTTGCTCAGCAAAGTTCCACCCGTGAACATCATCCTGGTAACCGTTTCCATCTTCATCACGACGGTCTTCAGTTTCGTTGGGATTCGTCCAAAGATTGGAAACAATCATTTCGTGCTTATAATCCAGACCAGAATCAATAACGGCAATTTTAGCGGCCTGAGCGGTGCCCAGAGCGGTGAGGACAGCAAGTCCTGCTATCAATTTCATAAGTTCTCCTTCCATGAGAGTTTTGTTATGAAAATTGTCTACTTGTTAGAGAGACTCCGTCAAAAAAAAGCCCCTCCAGGGAGGGGCAATGTAAGAAAATATTTGTTACTTACTTTTTAACGCTTAGAGACCCGGTACATTCGTAATGTAGGTCACTTCTTCGCCACGACATCCATCATTTTTACAGACGTTTGACACCTGACAGCCATTTGGACCAGGAACGTAATCTGTGTCACCACGAACTAAAATCCCTTCTACTTCTTCAGTTTTTACATTGAAGACAGCTGATCCAGAGTTCCCACCATAGGTATCAAGATTTGCAATAAAGTATTTACCGGCCAGTGAGCGGACATTAGCTCCATCAGCAATTTTTGTCGGAAGACCCGATGGGTGACCGATAACAACTAAAGCGTCCCCTTTAGCTACCTTTCCAGCACCACGAAGTTTAACCGGGTGACGGTCAGTCACAGAACGGTCAAGTTCGATTAAGGCGTAATCATTTTTTGAGAATGACTCTAATGAACGGGAGATGATTTTTTTACAACCGTAAACACTTGTAGAAGGCACTCGAATTGTCCCCTGCTTAGCAGAAGAAGCCTTATAATCAAAAACCCATTTCTGAGACTTACAGTCAGCATCTTTCTGAATACAGTGTCCCGCAGTCACAAGTTTATTAGGGGCCACAAGAAAGCCAGAACAGCTAGCAGCTGAAATCTGCTGAGCGAAGCGCTCTGTTTTACAAATTCCACGAGAGGCCAGGGTTCCAGCGCTAATGAGCACTTCACCGTTAATAGTTTTTAGTTCTGAGCCCTCAATCATTGCGGCCGTTGACTTGGCCATTTCAAGGAAAGAAGGGTTTGTCGTTTCAAAAACGTCTTTACGGTTATCCTCACCGTAAATGACTCTAACACCTTTTGTGTTAGCAAAAGCTTGAGAAACCAACAGAGAGGCAACAATCAAAAGAGAAGAAGTTTTCATGGGAAATTCCTTTTCCAAAATTAAGGGACTAAGTTTCGGAAGGAATGATTTCAGATCTGGATCATATTAGTAAACTAAAACAATCTTACT
>DLGL01000069.1:33139-51891 GCA_002482685.1 Bacteriovoracaceae bacterium UBA7695
AGTTGGGAAGATTTCCTTACCAGGTCTAACTTCTGGTAAGGAAAATCGTAAAAGATGGGTAGATTTTAAAACTTATTAAAGCCCTTCGACATTCGTGATGAAGGTCACGGCTTCACCCCGACAAGAATCATTCTGACAGACATTTGCAACTAGACACCCGTTGGGTCCTGGTACGTAATCATTTTCGCCCCGGGCCAGAATCCCTTCTACTTCTTCAGTTTTCACATTGAAAACTGGGGAGCCAGAGTTGCCGCCAAATGTATCGAGGTTGGCCTTGAAGTATCTATGATTCAGAGAACGAACAGTAGCGCCGTCAGCAATCTTTGTTGGCAGACCTGAGGGGTGACCGATGACAACCAGAGCATCCCCTTTACTTACTTTTCCAGCAGATCGAAATTTTACAGGTTGGCGGTCTTCAACCGTGCGGTCTAACTCGATGAGTGCGTAGTCATTTTTCGTTAAGGGTGTCAGCTTACGGCTTAGGATACTTTTACATCCGTACACACTGGTTGCAGGAACTGTAATAGTTCTTTGGTTGGCCGATGAGATTTTATAATCAAAGACCCATTTCTGGGCCTGGCAATCTGCCATGGAAGTTATGCAGTGACCTGCGGTAACCAGTTTGTTCGGTGCTACTAAAAAACCAGAACAGCCCGCTGCTGAGACTTGATCGGAGAAGCGCTCAGAGCGGCATATCCCCAGATTTGATAATATCGTTCCATAAATTTGAACTTCATTACCGATTTTTCTCATGCCGGAAGAATCAATCATGGCCGCCGTGGATTTTGCCATTTCAAGGTATGATGGATTAGTGGTTTCAAATATGTCCTTACGTCCATCTTCGCCATAGATCACTCTTAGACTTTTAGTCCCAGCATGTGAGTGAGAAACTAATAGAGCGCCAAGCATCACCAAAGCAGATGTTTTTTTCATAAGAGATTCCTTTTCCAAGCCTATATACCAAAGGGGCCGGTAGAGGTTGAAAATGATAATTCTTACATGGTGAGAGGGGATTCTTTACTCATTTTCACGTCATCAATGAAGACAAAACGCCAAAGGCGCCCGTCTGGGTCAACGAGGTTACATAGATGATGATCAGCACCTAAAAACAAGAATCTTGTAGGACCTTTACGGTAATAGAAAAAATCAACACGTTGTTTTAACGAAATGTACTCTTCTTGATTGAGCGCGAATTCTACGTTGCTGGCCACTTGATGGGGGGCGGTGGGTACTTTTTTGATTTCGAGCCAGGTGCTGTTGAGATCAAGTCGCATGGAGATATCTGTAAGTTCCTGAAGCTCAAGCTCAAGCACCTCAGTTAAAAATGAGAGATAATCTTCAAAATAAATTGTTTCAAGAGTTAAACCAGAAAGCTTCATAGAGAGATCTTACAAGTTGTTTCCTAGGCATGAAAACAAAAAAATCTCTCTGCTCATTCGCAGATTTATTTACCCATCTTGGCAGGTAACTTGATAAAGAATGTGGCCCCATGACCCAACTCACTCTCGGCCCAGATCTCTCCCCCATGCTTCTCCACAATGCCCTTAACAATGGCAAGCCCCAGTCCCGTGCCCATACGTTTGGTCTGATTGGCCTGCCAGAAGCGGTCAAAGACATTTGGCAAATGCTCTTTCGGAATTCCCGGGCCTGAGTCTTTAATGCTTATGAGCGCAAACTCTGGTCCACACTTGTCGATGTTAACCGAAATACTTCCTCCATTAGGAGTAAACTTAATGGCGTTTCCGATAATATTTGAAAACACCTGAAGCATTCGCCCGTGATCATATTTAGCATTGCACTCTACTGAGTGTTTGTTCCGCTCAAGTTTTATGGCCTTGTCATGGGCCATGGGAGCAATGAGTTCGATGGCCTCATCAATAACCGTATGCAAAGGCGCATTCTCCTGATCGATTTCCAGATGACCGGCCTCAAGCTTAGTGACACTTAAAATATCTTCAATCAGGTTGTTCATGGTCACAGATGATTTATGAATACGGTCTGCAATCCCCCAACTCTTATCCGCGGGATTTTGAACAAAGCGCTTAATGAGCTGGGCATTCATAAGAATGGAGCTCAGAGGATTTTTTAAGTCATGTGAAACGACTGCCATAAGTTCTTCTCGGGCAAGTATCGCTCTTTCAGCATCGGCCCGGGCCTTTTGTTCTTTTTCAAACTGCCGGCGCAGATCAAGGGCCAGAACAGAATTTCTAAGCTCCAAAGCAGCATCAATTTCCCAGATTTTCCAGGGGAGAGATGTTCCCTTAACAGATTGTCTCCACTCCTCAAAAGATGCTCTCGGAGTGAGTCTGCCGTTTACGGAGTCCACTACTTTATCCGGATTCCCCGCCCATTTAACGGTTTGAATAATCTCCGGCCTGAACCAGAGGATATAGCTTCGTTTCATCTTAGGAATAGAGGTGGCCAGAACTCCACTGGCAATAAATTTATAAGGCTCGGCCTTAGGGAAAACTTTGGACAGCTCGTTGGTATAATAAATATCTCCAGGATGCTCTGACCCTATCCAGTTGACGAGTTCATCAAGTTGCGTTTCATCCGGAACATCACCTATTGTGGCCCAGTACCCATCAACATACAGTGCGGCCGCAGCGCCATCAGATTTAATGATGTCCACCAAGGTAGGTGAGTTTTCTGTTAGCTCTTTAGATAAATCATCCGTATGGGATATTTTTGATATTAGTTTTCTGTGAATGACTTCCAGATAACTGGCATGCTGAGAGATCTCTTTTAAATTAATGTCCCGGATAAGACTTGAGCAAAACCTTCCTAATGTTTCGCAGTTATCACGGACGCTTTTTTGCAAATAAAGCGGTTTCGTATTATGACATGCAAAGAGTCCCCAGAGTTTTCCATCTACAATAATAGAAATTGTCAGACTTGCTCCAACGTTCATATTTTTTAAGTATTCAAGATGAATCGGAGAAACCGCCCGCAAAAGAGATTTTCCAAGGTCAATGCCCTCTGGAGAATCTTTACCTAAAATCGCCACAGGAACATAGCTTACCTGAGGAATCATACGGACCCAGTTTTCTAAAAAAATACTCCGGGCCTGAGGAGGAATATCAGAACTAGGAAAATGCAGTCCCATAAAACTTTCCACACCCGAAGCCACGGTCTCTGCGACAACTTCCCCATGAGCATCCTCATGAAATTTATAAATCAGGACGCGCTCAAAACCTGAAACCCGTGCCATTACTTCTGAAGCACTTTGAAGAAGCGAGCCCAGATCAAGGCATGTCTGCATCTGATCAAGATAGGGATTAATATTTAGCAGACTCTGATTTTGTTGTTTTTCAATTTCAATAATCTTTCCATCAAGATGCTTAAGAATTGATAAAGAAAACTTTTTCACATCGAGCATTTGTAGAGAAAACTCCTGACCCAATAGAGTCTTTCCATCTTGACCTGTGATTTCCTGAAAGTTAGCTGAGTAATGAGTGATGATGTTTTTTGAGTTAGTTCGCAGTAAGGCCCCAAAAGGCTGGATTGCTCCAATAAAACGAACGGGCTCTTTTTCGCAATCTGAGAAATCAACAACCATGACTGTCACCTTTAATTCTGTATCAATTCCGGACGATGGGTTCTCACCCAAAGTTCACCTACGGCCGTATGAAGTAATTTTTTAATTTCCTGAACATGAAGTTCATCTAACTTATCCCGCTCCTCCACTCCATACTTTTTTTTCAAGAAAGACTTGCGAGAAAATCCAACCAGCCAACGGGTGTGATTTAGTTTTTTTTGAAGATCACTAAAACCCGAAAGGATCTCCCAGTTTTGCTCAAAGGTTTTAGAAAAACCTAAGCAGGGATCAAAAATGACCTGTGGATGCCGGTATGAATGGAAGTATGCAACTAAATCCATCTGTGGATTGACATACTCCATATGACGCCCGGAAAGCTCTCTTCTAGGTGATAAATTATGGCAAAATACATAATCCCGACCGGTTTTTAAAAAGTCCTTAACGCTTTCATCAAATTTTCCTGATACATCGTTCCACATTAGAGTAGAGGGGAGTTTATGGTCTTCCCAATATTTCACTAATTCAAAAATTGTTTCTGGATGATAGGTATCAGCGCTTATAACTCCCCTAACATTTTTAAGAAAGGGCAGAACCATCTGCCAGCGCTCCCATTCATTTCCCCAAGGGATGGAATGATTCATGGGCGCAGTTGATTCACAACCTATATCAATAGCATCAAAGTTTTTTAAGAATTCGAGCCGATTAGAGAGAGTGTCTGAAGTGAAAGTTTCGGAGGGGTCGGAAAAAGAATTGGGGGTGACGTTCATCACCCCCATTACTTTGAGTTTCATTAATTAAGCAGGGGTCGGTTTACCAGCACCAAACATTGGACCAGCACCCACTACCGTTCCAGATGGAGGTGGAGCGTCAGTAGGCTTCTTAGACATAACTGGCTGACCGATATCTTTACCGGCAACGATCTCACGGATCTGTTCAGCATCCAGAGTTTCCCAGGCAACCAAGGCCAGGGCCACACGGTGAAGAGCATCCACGTTGTCATTGAGAATTTTTTTGGCCACTTCATAATTGGTCTGAACAAAATTGGCAATCTCTAGATCAATCTTTCTTGATGTCTCATCTGAGAACAGAGAAGACTCCATGCCGTAACCATTCTGCTTAGGAGCGTAATTGATTGGACCGAGCTTATCTGACATACCCCAGTGACAAACCATTGAACGGGCCAGATCAGTTGCGCGCTCGATATCGTTTGAAGCTCCGTTAGTCATTTCACCGTAAACGATTTCCTCTGCAACTCGTCCACCCATTAAAAATGAGATGAAGTTTTCACCCTTCTCTTTAGAAAGGTTGAGCATATCTTCGTTTGGCAGAGTCATCGTCACACCCAGGGCCTGGCCACGAGGAATGATGGAAACTTTATGAATAGGGTCTGTGAAAGGAAGGTTCATACCAACCAGAGTATGTCCGGCCTCATGATAAGCTGTGAGTTTTTTCTCTTTATCAGAGATCATCATCGACTTACGGGCCACTCCCATCAGGACTTTATCTTTCGCATTTTCAAAATCGAGCATGTGAAGAGCTTTCTTACCGTCACGAGCTGCTAAGAGAGCTGCTTCGTTAACTAAGTTCGCAAGGTCAGCTCCGGTAAATCCAGGAGTCCCTTTAGCAATCACTTCAGTATCAACATCGGCCGCTAAGGGAGTTTTACGAGTGTGAACTTTAAGAATCTGGTTACGACCTCGAACATCCGGACGACCAACTGTTACACGTCTGTCAAAACGACCAGGACGAAGGAGAGCTGGATCTAGAACATCCATTCTGTTCGTAGCGGCCATGATAATGACACCTTCATTAGATTCAAAACCATCCATTTCAACGAGGAGTTGGTTGAGAGTTTGCTCACGCTCATCGTGACCTCCCCCCATACCTGCACCACGGTGGCGACCAACAGCATCGATCTCATCAATGAAGATGATACAGGGAGCGTGTTTTTTACCTTGCTCGAAGAGATCTCTCACACGTGAGGCACCAACACCTACGAACATCTCAACAAAATCAGAACCTGAAATTGAGAAAAATGGAACACCAGCTTCACCAGCGACCGCTCTTGCAAGTAATGTTTTACCTGTCCCTGGAGGACCAACGAGTAAACATCCCTTAGGGATTTTACCACCTAAGGTTGTGTATTTTTTTGGATCTTTTAAAAAGTCGACGATTTCAACTAGCTCTTCTTTAGCTTCTTCTACACCGGCCACATCAACGAAAGTGATTCGCTTATCATTTTCTGTTAACATCTTCGCTTTTGATTTACCAAAGCTCATCGCCTTACCACCACCGGCCTGGAGCTGACGAAGGAAGAAAAAGAAGAACACAAAAAGAAGGATCATCGGAAGCCAGTTAATCAGCATAGTGGCCAGGAAGCCTTGCTTCTCTTCTTTTTTGTAATTTGGAATAATGCCGGCCGTTTTAAGAATACGGAAAGTTTCATCCCCAGTGTTACCTGTTAGTTCAAAATATGTTCCGTTTTCATAACCATCGTTAAATTTACCCTGAATGATATTATCACCCTGGAAAGTCACTTCTTTCACTTTGCCAGCTTCAACCGCTGTGATGAAATTAGAGAAATTAATATTCTTTGCCTGGGTTGTTTTTTGTTCAAGGACTTTCATCACGAAGGCCATGATCAAAATGACAACAATCCAGAGCATGAGTGTTTTTTGTTGTTTGCGCATATAGTACCTTTTTATCTCGAAGAAATAATCGACAGTGTAGAGTATACGGGAGGGAGTTATTCTTGGGAAGGAAAGAGATTGGACAATGTCCACACGGGCAAGAGCCTGATCTTTTCGGGCAACTTTTCTTTTTTGCGCTTCCACATATCCACGCATTTGAGAGTAGTCAGGAAGGATATATCCCGGGTCTGGCAAACTTCTGAAAGAGCTGGAAACAGTGAATCAAAGACTGAAGCATTTAAAGTTTTGCAAATATTTTTAGGCTCGCAGACCAAAACGATGCCTGGCATATTGAGCATGGCATCCGATGTTTTTAGAAAATTTTCCCAACTCCGCTCCAGATCTTTCCAGCTAAATGTGGGCAAACTTGCTAGTTCTTCGTCAGAAATTGTGGCGAGAATTCGCGCGACGAGCTTGTCGTTATTTTTTAACTTCTGCTGATAAATCATCAGGAGTTTATGAGTAGAATAGATTTCTGTGCCTCCACTAAAATGAAATGGTCCTTTCTTCCCATTATCTATGGCCTTAAACATGCGGTGAATCTGTGAAGAAATCTCGCCACGCTTGGTGTTTGATAAGGTCTGAATCACATCCTGAATTTGAAACTGAGAGAACTGAGTTCCCTGAATTACGGCACCCTGATCATAGAGGTGAAGTTTGTTTCCACTAACTCGGTTAGAGATATTTAAATGCAAAAGTGCCGAAAGATAATTGGCGTGATTTACGTAATGTTTCAGGTACTGGGGGTAGCGCTTTTGTAAAAGAGGATACAGCTCTTCTCGTAAAAAGTTTCGGTCATACTTCGTATCTTTATTAGTCGGGTCTTCTCTGTAGACAATATGTTCATGACGGGAAAGTTGAATGATTTGTTTTTTAGAAACGCACATAAAAGGACGGATGATTTTGCCATTCCGAACCGGAATGCCCAAGGATGAGCGCGGCTGACTAGAACGGTAGCGCTGCATGAGGCTCCACTCATAGGAATCATCAATATGATGCCCCAGCCACAGAAACTCTCCCTGCTTCAAATTCCCCAACAAAAGACCACGCCTGATCTCGCGCGCCTTGCCCTCAAAATTTCCCGCCTCAGCATTGAGCCCAACTGCGTGAAGTATTTTAAATGGAATATGATGTTTTAAACAAAAATCGGCCACCAACTGAGCATCATGGTCCTGCCCTTTGCGTGTGTGGTGATGAACAAAGAGTGCGCGCACTGGACCAATCTTTCCATGGACCGAAAGCTGCCTGGCCACCCAGAGCAGCACCATAGAATCCACTCCACCTGAGACGGCAACCACCTGAGTGGCAGTAAGATCTGACGGGTTTGTCACGTTGCCCAAAAAACGGAAAACATGCTTAAAAAAAAGGGCCCTATAGGATTTTTGACTGAGTTTATTCATAGCTGAAGGTCGTATAATCTATCGGAATTGTTATTGACGTCAAGTAATAGGTTCATTAGTATGGCACTACTTTTCTTTTGAGGCGACGTAGCTCAGTTGGTGAGAGCACAGCATTCATAACGCTGGGGTCGGCAGTTCAACTCTGCCCGTCGCTACCATTTTTAATCTTATCCTATCCTTCGGTCAAAAAAGTGCTCACTCCCAAAAATTTCTTCCACAATAGGTATACTGGCCTTTGCTGATAAACAGACGAGCCTATCGCCCTTCTCAATGCCCGTGCTACCTCGCGGGATAAATTCATTCCCCTGCCGGTTAACTAAAACGACCAAAACATCTTTAGGCAGGTGGAGTTCAAAAATAGATTTTCCTAGAACCGGAGAATTTGAACCGATAAAAAACTCGATAAACTCGCTATGGTTGTGCCGCGATTTAAAGGGAAGTTTTCGCCGCTCTTTGATGGTTTCCTGAACTTTCATCCAGCGGGACATAACACCAATGGTGGTTCCTTGAATTAAGGTGGTGATAATAACAATAAAGAAAACCATATTGAACATGGTCTTAGCATTGGGAATGGACTGGGCCAATAGATAGGTCGCCAGAATAATTGGCACTGCCCCTCTGAGCCCTCCCCAGCTTAGAAACCACATCTCTCTGAGGTTGAATTTTCTGAACCCAACGAGGCTTAAAAAAACTGAAAGCGGTCTGGCAAAAAACACCAGGCAAAATGAAAAAATCAAACTCGGAACCATGACCGGATAAAGTTCTGAGGGAGTGACAAGTAGTCCAAGCGAGAGAAACATCCCTACTTGCATGAGCCAGGCAAGGCCATCATGAAAGACACCCAGAGTCTGTTTACTGAAATACTTCTCTCTCCCCATGGCCAGGCCTGCTACATAGACGCTCAAAAATCCATTGCCTCCGCAGTACTCGGTCAAAGAATAAATGACGATCACTCCCGATAAAGTCAGCACCGGATAAAGACCCTCAAACTCAAGATTGAGCCAGTTTATGGTTTTAACCATCCCAAGTCCCATAAACCACCCCGCTAGTCCTCCGAGAGACATCTGGATAAAAAATGACTGAAGAAGATCAAACGTTGAAATATGTGTGGGAGAGATCACCAGGTGAATCAGACTGATGGTTAAAAATACCGCCATGGGGTCATTGCTCCCAGACTCTAATTCAAGAAGTGACTGAATACGTGGTTTAAGTCCAAGCTTTCTGGTTTTCAAAATTCCAAAAACGGCCGCAGCATCTGTTGAGGAAACAGCGGCACCCAAGAGCGCAGAAAGAAGCATCCCCCAGTTGGTCATATAATTAATAATCCTGGCCATAATGAAGGTAGAAATAAGCACCGCCACAGTGGCCAGCAGTGCACCCTCTTTCCAGACGGGAGTAATGGATTTAAGGTCTGTCGATAGACCTCCAGAGTAGAGAATAAAGATCAGCGCAACCGTACCCACGACATGAGTAAGGTGAGCATCGTTAAAAGTAATTCCACCCGGGCCCTCTGAGCCACACAGCATACCGATGGCAATGAAAATCAGAAGGACGGGAATCCCGAAACGGGAGGATGTTTTACTTGCAAAGACGCTGAATAACAGAACGGACCCGAAACCCAGCATAACCTGGAGTATTTGTTTATCCATCGCCTAAAATTATAAGCATACAAAGCGGAAGGAAGCAAAAACCACCCTAATCGGCCGGAATTCTTGACATGTATTTGACATCCTTTTTTTAGAATAAAGAGAAGTTAATCCCAGGAGGATTTATGTCAAATATTCTCGTCATCGAAGATGATGCAGTGGCTTCGGCTTACATACAGGCCGGCCTCAATATATCGGGCCATCAGGTCACCATGGCCGATCGACCAAGTGTTGCCACGGAGATTCTCAAAACAAAGAGCTTCGATGTGATCATCCTTGATATCGGATTACCTGAAATTAACGGGAATGAATTTGCTTCATCCTTACGTGCTCATGGTTACCGGGGCCATATCCTGGTGCTCTCAGGGCGAAATACCCCGGAGGATATCATCGCTGGGCTGGACGCAGGTGCAGATGATTATATGACTAAGCCCTACCACCTGGGTGAACTTCAGGCCCGGGTGAGAACTATGCTTCGACGCAAACAAGCGGAGAACCTCATCCTGACCAACGGTGGCCTAAAAATGGACCTGATCGAACGCTCCGTTTCTCGCGAAGGAAAGATCATTGAACTTACATCCCGCGAGTTCAATCTTTTAGAGTTTCTCATGCGCCACCGCGATCAGGTGGTGGACCGAAGCTCAATTGCCCGGAGCGTTTGGGGCGCCGAGTTCGATCCGGACTCGAACGTCATTGATGTCTACATAAACCATTTGAGAAAGAAGATTGACGCATCATACAATTTAAAGCTACTTAAAACAGTTGTTGGGCAAGGCTATGTGCTTAATAGCAATGAATAAAAGCTGACACCCCCTGCCATGAACCTTAAGGAACGTGGCAGCAGAAACCTAAATAAAATTAAGCGTTTGTAGCAATTTGTCCACTGTTTAGTCACATGTACTCATAATACTCATCTGATTCGCTTATAAATATCTGATTTCACAATCCTATAACATGTCACAAATCTTGCAATGCCGCCTTGGGGATTTGCAGTTTTAGAAGCTTAAGACATGTAGAATTTACACCTTACCAGTGTTATTAATGCGAAGTGTCATTTCATCCACTAGACTGCACCCTACGAAGAATTAAAACAGCAAATTACGTCCGCAGAATTTAGAGAGGTCAGTGTGATTAAAGTGAAAGGTCGTCGTAAGCTTCAACCTTATAACCCAAATCTTGGTTTTATCGGTACCGTTAAGGTCGATGTGGCCAACTACATCTTCTCTTCAAAACGAAGACGTGCGCCGTATCAGCACTCAAAAGCTCTGGTTAAAAACCTTCTTACCCGGAATGTGACTGAGCATTTAAAAGAGTCACGCAACTTGACGCGTTTTATCCGCAAGCGGGATCTGACTTTCCAAAAATCAGACGCTAACGGTAATTACAAAATCTTCACTGTACCGTGCACGACAACCATCGTTCCGATGCAGAAATCAATGTTCAACACGATTGAAAAAGCAGCACAAGCACTGATCGTTTCTCTTCGTTGTGTGATCCAGGATATCTACGGATCTAAATCTTTGAAAGATTCTGGTTTTGTTAAATCACTTCCAGTTGAAATCCGTCAGATTTTTATCGACGCGATCAAGGAATCTCCAAACTACTTCCCACAACTTCACCACCCGAACATGAAGAAATACCCTTTCTTCGATAACGTCGGTCTGGATTTAGTGCTAATCGAAGATTACTTTGAGCAATCAAAAAACTTTGAAAACCTTCTTAAAGCTAAAAAAACGGACAAGCTCCCCCCTCTTCCATTCCGAATTCTTGAACTAAATGCAGGAGCTCCATCTGGTGCTTCTAACAACATGAACGTTCTTGAAGGGCACTACGAGCAGAATCCTGAAGTCCTGGATTCACTCGGTAAAATCATGCCTAACGACCACTTCCAGGTTCTTGCCGAGACTTATAAGTCTCTCGGTGAAGACTGGACGGGAATCAAAGAAGGCGGCATTCAGGTTATTCTTCCTCCAGGAGGAATGAATGGTGCAGCTCCTGAGATTCATAACCTTGCAGCTTACTCTGGGCTCGTTTACGCAGATCCGGTCCAGCTTTTCTCTGATGAGAAAGGTTTCATCCGTCTTCGTACAATCAATGGTTCTAACCCGATCGTTACGGCCATCTACTCTCGTATTAATGCCGATTCAGCTCTTTTTGATATTGATAAAGGTATCATCTTACGTGACCCGGATACAAATGAGCCAATCTACCTTCGTGATTCACTTAAGCTTGGTAAGGACGGCGAGTCTCCATTAGTTCTGGATGTAAACGGTGACCCGATTCCTCTTCAGTCTGACTACGCCGTACCAGGTCTACTTGAAGCGATCCTTACGAAAAAAATCTACATGGGTGGATTGAACAGAATTTTAGATAACAAGATCATCCTTGCTGCACTAACAACTTATGCCCCTAAGTATTTCTCTCCAAAGATCAAAGAACTTGGTCTTTTAAATAACGGTCCTAAGATCATGCCACCAGATACTCTTCCTCCGAAGATTGAATCTGTTCGCATCATCGAAAAAAATCCGGATGAATGGGTAGTGAAAGCTCCTAACCTCTCTGGTGGTTCTGGTATCTACATCATGAAAACCATGGATAAAAAAGCGAAAGCAGAAGTGCTTGAGATGATCAGAAAAGCTCCTTCTCACTACGCTTATCAAAAGCTTGTTAACATCGCCCGTATTCCGGTAGCGATGAAAGATAAACGTGAAGGAACTCGTTTCGCAAACCTTGCGGCCGATATCCGCCTTTGGGTTTTCTACGGTGGTGGTGCAAAAGCTCTTCCTAAAATGACCCACAATGCTTTGGTTCGTTACGCTCCGGAAGAGAAAGGTCCGATGAGTTCAATCGTTAACACATCTAAGGGTGGTGGCTATGCTCCCTTCGTAGTGGTTGATGATGTGAATTCTAAAGAATCTGTCTCTGCTATGGAATTCATCAAAACTAAAGCGCCGGTTCCTCTTCAAACTCACCTTCCGATGTTTGTTGCGGCCCAACTTATTCAGGTTTCCCGCCTGGTTGTTGAAATGAGTGACCGTCTCAAAAACGGTACAGCTGACAGCTATATTATGCTTGGTCTGGCCCTGTCTCTAAAAACCCAGTGCCGCGAAGTTTTAAGTTTTATGAACCCACGCGCTATTGAGCCGGTTTATAAACTGATTGATCTTCTTCAAGCGAAGCAAGAGCCTATGGCCATTGCGAACTACTTTGATATCGTTAACAACAATCAAATTAAGATTGTAACGACTCTTCAAAAACTTGAAGCGAAAAATAAGCTTCCACGCGGCTTCCGTGAGCGCATGGATGAATTATTGGTTCTGGATCAGGATATCGTAAATCAGTATTACACTGAATCAAGTCGTAAACATGACCGTAAAATATTAAAAGATCTACGTGCCATGGTAGCTGAGAAAATTAAAAACGACGTGATTATTCTAAAAGAATACCGCGCTCTACTTTCAACACTTAACTCAAGCATCGAAGCAACTTTCCCGAGAGAGAATATCTCAGGAAAATCTGCAACAAACATGCTTAAACTCATCGATACATTTATGTCGATGGTTCGTGAGCGTCTTCAGAATTCTGAGAAGGCCATTGAGTTTGCTAAAATTTTCGGAGAAGGTCAAACTCACCCTGAACTTCGCTTTGATACTTTCGGTCTGAAAGAAGCCAGCTTAAATAAGAAGAGTGGATTCTTAACAGCCTCTCAGAGAGAGTTTGCCACTGGCGAGCTTTTGACTGAATCTGAATATGTTTCTGAACCGATTAAAGCGGCCCGTGCTGAATGGATGGCCATTGAGCTTGAATCCAAGAAGCTCCAGGGTCCTAAGCGTGCGGCCTTCTTAGCTAAAAAACGTGAAGCTCACTTCGCTAAACATCCGGCAGTGGCCCGCATGAACGAAGTGATTAATTCTAAGCGCGCGGGAGTAAAAGATTTAATCGATCTAATGCCTGCGATGCCTTATGCGAAATTCAACTTAGAGATGTTTGCTAAAAAGCAAGGTCTCTCACTTGAAGATATCTTTACGAACGAATTGACTCCGAACAAGATCTCAATTCTTTCTACAAAACAAATCCGCGAAAACCACCTCTCGGCCCAGGATCATGCTGGTGAGTGTTTTGCTAAGAAGAGAAAGTCTCACGGTCTGTTCTCAGATTCTGATATCTTTATCTGGATCAGAAAAGAACTAGATCCAATGACTCAGATCTATACTGCTGGTCACGAAGTCATTCACTACCATCAGATTGAAGAGACAACTAAGTCTGAAGCTAAGGCCCTTTCGGATGGTGCTATTGCTCAAGCTTATTTTTTAAACTTCTACGGTAACTTTCTGGGAGTTTCTGCGGCGTCTCTGGAAGGTCTCTCGGTAGATATCTCGGTTGAGCGTCAGCCGCTTTATGGTCTCGCCGACAGGATTGTTCCTCATTTCTTCTCTCCGCTCATGACTGAGATCAGAACCGGGATCAACAAGTCTCGTGATGCCTACGATACTGTTTTAAACAAATATGGATCTTTGTTTGGGTATATGATGCCGAATTCAAATCAGGTTAAAGTGAAAGCTCTTCAAGAGATCATTCCTGCTTTGGAAAACGCTAAGAATATCCTATTCGCTAAGGAGTTGGGACTTGAGATTTCGTGGGACGAAGTTCGTTCAGCGATCCCAAGTGCAAACAACGCACAAGTTAAGACCTTTGGTCCTAAGATTATGCGTGCGGTGAAAAAAGCTCTTCCAGATTATGAAGCACTTTCAATCATTGGGAATCACCAGTTCTACGGAGTGAGTTTCGCGAGAAAACTTGATATCTCACGAAGTATTACACTGCGCCCAATTTTAAGTACTATTTCTCTAGGAAACAGCTATAACCAAACTCAACAACAACAGCAGCAATAGGTAATACACTCTAATGAGACTTGAACTATTGACATCAGATATTCCTAAGCTCTTTCCATTTTTGGAAACGCTTCTCCAGGATGGAGGAAAAAAACTGTATGCCATTGAAGGTCAGGTTACGACGTCACGTTATGTAGACGGGCGAAGCGGCTACCACTACCAGGAAGGCGACATTACTGCCTCCCTTGAAGTTGGTGTGTTGTTTGGTGGATCCGGGTTTGTTCTACGTCGTAGCTTACAAAATGGGACAGAAAGTCTTGAGCGGTATGATCACTTTGATAATCAAGGCGAGTTCACTTTTACTTCAAGTGACAAACAACTTGAAACGTTATTTGTTAACACTCTTGATATGGACCTGACTTGTCCAATCCTGAACCATCTTTATAATTTTCTTTCCCTTGAGTATGAAAAAGCTTCTGAAGGAAAGGCCTGGTCAACCACTCAGGTTCACTCAGTGGAGACGTTCCTTCGTCAGGTTTATAAATCAAATATTGTTCGTCTGGCGATTAAAGAAGGCACAAAAGATCCGGCGATTGATGTGATCTACAGTAAGATCCTGAAAGCAGAAAATGATCCAGTTCTTACCTGGGAAGAGCGTCAGTTAGTTTTTGAATCCTACCGTGAAAGCCTTGGAAAAGTTATTTCTACCAAGGTTCGTGCGCATAAACTTTCAATGGCCGCTTTTAAATACAAAATTTTTAAGAAAAATGCGGCGAATTTTAAAAATCGTCTGGCAACCCGCCCGGTAAGTAATGCTAAAGGTCTTCTGTACCGCTACACCATTGGTAAAGTTTTGTGGTTCTTTCGTACCGTTAAAGACAACCTAGGTTACTCAGTAGCACTGGCCGTCTATGGCCCATTCACATATTACTTTATTACTATGCCCATGAATCCTCATGCTATGCAGGCCGTGGGACGAGTTCGTGGAACTTACCTTGATATTAAGTCTGGTATTTCATCTATCATAGACCGCTCTACCGGATCTGGTGAAATTTCAGCGGCTACAACGACTTCGAATCTTCCAGCTCAGAAAATGGAAGTAGTGGCCGACTCCATCTCAACTCAGAACGCAGCCCCAGCAACGGGCAACGCGAATGTTCTGGCCAACGTCATTTATGATTCAACGGCGGCTTTAGGTCCGGTTCAGGATATATCAGTGAATCTTGGTGAAGGCACCGAGAAGTATAAACCGACTTTCCTCAATATGCTTTTGACAACAGATGTTCCAAAAGTTGACCGACAAAGCTGGNNAAATGACCGCATGAGTAGCTTTAAGCAAATGGAAATTGCTTACGAAGAAAATATTGAATATGCCTCTCGAATGGGCCGACTTGAGCAGCTGGAAACTCAGTACAACTTTCCTATGCAAATCGAGAGTACCTGGGAAGAGCTCGAACGCTACAATAATGCCATCTTCAAGCTGAGAGAAGAAAATCCAAATCTTTCGGCAAAAATGAAGCAGTTTCTTACTAACGAAGTGAACCGTACTCAGCAGCTGGAGCTTTATCTCTGGGACCGTATGGGACGCTTTGTACTGGACCAGATCTACGTGATGTTAGATCAGGACAATGAGCAAAAGAGAAATGACTATTACGTGGGCCGCTCATTTGTCTTTATGCAGGAGATGACAAACATCCTTAGCTGGCGTTACAAAAACTTCAAAAAGCCTGAAGGCTATGACCGTATTGAGAAGCTTGCTAATTTCTATGCAAAAAACCGCAAAGAGATGGGCACTGTAATGAAAAACCTTACGGCGAATTCTGATCTGTACAAACAAAAAGATGTTCTGAATACAAAAGAGCTTCGCTCGTACATGAAGCGCCAGTGGGAGATTCTCTATCTTCAGAATTCTAAAGCTGAGGAAGCTTCTAATAATGGTCTCAACATGTACATCTGGTCAGTGAGAAATACAGCGTGGGTTCTTCAGTCCCTTTATTCTGCTAAGCGCGAGGAGCTGGGTATCTTGATTAAACGTGATACCACTGGCAGTCTTTTAAGCCCGGGAGAGTTACTAAGCCGCTCAAAACTCTCCATGATGTATGAAACTCACCTTCATAACCTGACTCTTGAGTACGTAGGTATCAGAGAAGAGATTATGAACCGACTTGGAAAAGATATCGAGTCCACTCAACGAATGATGGTTCTTGAGAATCTTAAAGAGTTTCTGAACGATCGCGAAAAGTTAGACGGAATTAATGTTGCGAATACACAAAAAACTGCAGGAACGAACTTATGAAACTTAAAAAACAAACCATCACTTCCCAGCTTCTCATTTTGTTACTTGCTGCTGGCGTGATGATTTTTATGCTTCAGTTGGCACAGGCCCAGTCCCCGAGTAACCAGGCACAGGTGCTACAGACAGAGATGCCTCAAAAATCTCTGGGCCGCAGGATCATGCAGGATACTTCTTTAAACTACTACACACAATTCCTGGGCCCCACTGTTGGTGGACCAAGTGGAGAGACCTATAACGTTTTCCAGGAGGCCCGCGCTCCTTATCAAAATTTTCATGCGGCCAATATCCGTTATCAAATTAATCCTAGTTGGGCAGCGGGAGTCAGTTTAGCAGCATCAAATGCCTACGGGGACACTGTTACAAGTCAGCAAAACGGACTGAGCAACAATACCAAAGTTCGCGATGAATTTTACAATGCCCGCGCTTTTGTTCAACTTCCAAGTTTTAAAACAAAAGCAGGGATCCTTTTTACAACGGTTTCTTACGAAGCTCCAACAGGTGTTGTGGCACGTGATACGGGCATGCAATATGGTGGAGTTCTTACTCAGAGTTTCGCTGTTAGCCTTCCAAGTGTTAAATGGACCACTGGAATAGCCTGGCAATACTACCGTGCCGTTTTTAATAAAAACGTCGTGAGCTATCCGAAGGATCATCTTTTCCCAGGTTCATTTGCTTATTCTGAGGCCCGTCAGACCACAATTTTTAATGCTGGTCCTTACCTTGGTTACCGTTTCAATGATAAATGGGGTATGAATTCATCTATGACATTTGATTGGGATCAGAGAGGAAATCAGGCGGACACAAGAAGTTTTAATAATAACCTTCCTGACCGCGCCCGAGTTGGTATTTCATATTACCCAACGACTTTTAAACAAATCACCAACGTTGGTATTTTCACCCAAGCGCTGGTTAAATACACAACCGATACTCAAGCATTAGGTGCTGAGATGGCCCTTAAATTCTAAGCTCATCATAGGGACCGCAAGGTCCCTTTTTTTTGCCCAAAAATGTAACTTTTTCCCTACTGCAAATTGATCCTCCCCTCTCTGTGCTCATACGTGTAAAACAATTTATATGAAAACTATTGCAATTGCCCTGACTCTTTTATCTGTAAGTGCCCTGGCCAGAAAGCCAATTCCCACAGAAGATATTATTACTCCTCTTCTGGAAGGCAGACGCGAGATTATCTCCCTAGGAGAGATTGACAGACTGTCGCTGAATTCAGGGAAGACTTCACTTGACCTATGGTCCGGTTCTTACTGGCCTCATTACCAGGGCTCACTTGGTGTGCGCTACCGTGATTCTTCATTCAGCGCCCTGATTAAAACTGCAGAAAATTTTTCTAAATATAAAGAGCTCTACGACACCAATCCCCTTTATGTCTTAAGCGGCAGAGAAGGACTTATGTCTCCGGCCGAAAAATATGACCTCATCGTAGGTGACCCTGAGATGAGCTTAACAAAGTATTCGTGGGAACTGGGCGAGAAGGCCATGAGTCTCAGCGGAAAAGTTCCAACGTGGAGAGGAATTTGTGATGGCTGGTCATCGGCCGCCCAAAAAATGCCCCGCCCGGCCCGTAGTGTGGTTCTAAAAACACCTTATGGCCTTCCCATTACTTTTTATCCCGAAGATATCAAGGCCCTGGGCTCGCAACTCTATGCTCGTGCTCAGAGAAACGTTATCTTTCTTGGTAAACGCTGCCGTCCGGTTTTTGGTGCTCTGACAGGAGCATGTGATGGAACTAATCCTGGTGCCTTTCATAAAGCGATTGTTAACCGTGTTGGGGCCATGAAAAAATCCTTTAATGTGGATATTTCCTCAAGCTCAGAAGTTTGGAACTATCCGGTTAAGAGCTACAAGCTCTCTTACTATAATGTTCTGACCGGAAAAGAATCTCAGAATTTTAAAGATGTTTATGAAGTTTTTGACAAAAAGAATCGCTTCAAAAAAAAGAATCGTCGTCATGAAAGCACTTATGCCATCGTAGGTGTTAAGGCACAGGTGGTTTACACAGATATGAGAGTTGCCAATGTACTTGAGACAGACAGCGCAGCTGAGGACAAAGAGTTAGTTAAAAACTATAAGTACGATCTCGAACTCGATTATGGATTTAATATCTTAGGTGGTGAATGGGAAAGTGCGATGCCAGATTTTATTTGGGCGCCAAATGATCTGACATACCCTATTTCAGAAGGTGAGAGACAACTTGGCAAACCAGTAACTGCTGCTCAGATTTTAAGAGCGGCCCAGATCTCATCTAAGGCCGGGGAGCCACTTTCAATGATTGTTGAAAAATTATTTGAGGGATCAAAACTTTAGTGAAGCTCTTCGCCCTCTAGGTATCTCTCCC
>DLGL01000123.1:0-23978 GCA_002482685.1 Bacteriovoracaceae bacterium UBA7695
CGAACTTTCTGTAACCACTCTTATCACGATAATCTGTGACTATTTGGCAAAGAAACAGGATCTCAAGTCCTTTCAAAAGAATGTTTTAAACAGTCTTCATAATATTAAAACCTCTTTAGATGCTAGAGAATCAGATATCAAAGAACTTTATGATGGGAATGTAAACTTCAAGACCACAGAGCAGGGTCTGCTACTTGGTCACGCGTTTCATCCTACACCTAAAAGCAGAAGCGAGTTCTCAGATAATGACTTCAAACTCTATTCTCCTGAGATGGGCGCTCAATTTCCCCTTTTCTGGATTCATGTAAGTTCTGAACTTCTTTTTGAAAAGCATTCCGAACACTTTCAGGATCCAAAATGGTTGCACAATTTATTCGTGGCCGAATTTGGAACTGAGTGCTTAAAAAAGGGCCATACCCCTTTCCCGCTTCATCCGTGGCAGAGACAATTTATCTATCAACATCCTGTGATCAAGAAGTATCTGTCCGAAAAAAAGATCCTTGAGCAAGGTGCTTCTGATCGCAAGTGGATTCCCACATCCTCGCTCAGAACTCTTTATCATCAGAAGGCGGACTACCAGTTAAAATTTTCTCTGAGTCTAAAAATGACTAATTCAGTAAGACACCTCTTAGTTAAAGAATTAGACCGGGGTCTTCAGGTTCATGATGTTTTCAGTACCAATGAAGGGAAAAAGTTTTCACAGGAAAATCCTCAATTCAAAATTCTTCATGAACCTGTATATGCCGGTATCAAAGACCTGGAAGGTAACCCACTTCAGATAACACTTCTTATGGGTCGGGAGAATCCTTTTACCCAAAACTCAAAGACTATCGTCCTGGCGACTCTGAATCAAAATCATCCTTTGCTGGGCAAAAATATCATTCATCAATATATTGAAGATTATTCGGCAAAGCATAGTTTAACTCCAGGTGTATCGGCCCGAATATGGTTAAAAAAATTTCTCGACAATGCTCTAAAGCCGCTTCTCAGCGCCCAGAGTGAATATGGAATTCTACTGGGGTCTCACCAACAAAACATGATTTTAGAAATAGAAGACAATCTTCCATTGAGATCCTATTTTCGCGACTGCAATGGAACTGGCTACTCCAAACTTGGATTTAAAAAGTTCAGTGGTGAGGTAGCAAGCCTTGTAAAAGAGAACGGTAACATCCTTGAAGGGGAAGAGGCGCATTACCTTCTGGGCTATTATATTATCATAAACAGCACATTTAATGTGATCACCTCGATTGCTCAATCAGGATATGTCTCAGAAATAGATCTTATTCAACAGTTTTGCGATTATCTAACAGATCTTAAATTGAAGGAACCTGCTGACCCTGGTTTTTTAAACTATCTTCTTTCGAGTGAAAAACTTCAGCACAAAGGAAATTTCTTTTGCTCCTTGAAAGGTGTTAACGAGAACACGGAATTGAATCCTTTATCCATTTACACAGAAATTAAAAATCCACTCATATCGAGGAATGCCTGATGCTGACAAATATCCAGGAAGTTAGTTACTCCCCTCTTACGCAAGCTCAGATTTTTAAGGCGCAGCTTCTAGACCAGGTGTGTTCTGTAAAATCGCAATCCGATCAGATGATCAATATGCGCACACATTATGTAGACGGTAAGCTATCCCTTAATCTGGATCTATCTTCAGAGATCGATCCGGCACTCCTGGTCGCCATTGGCGTTGAGTACCTTCTTGGGCATATTTCTGAAATTACATCTATTGAGATTCAGTCAAGTTATAAACTGGGCTATCCCTTTTCTATTTTAGGGCCGGTTTTTGAGCGCTTTGAGTTTTTTCAAATTCCTCTCCTTTGGCATCATACCGCCCAGTACACAATTTCCCCGGAAAAATGGACGAAGACTGATGATGGCAGAACTCATCCAATCAGGCCCCCTGCTCATAAAGGTTATGTTTATAAACGATTCGTACCAGGCATAGAAAAAACAATTAGTTTTCGATTAACCGAGCCACATAAGGATCTGGATCAATTTCATCAATGGCATAACCAGTCCCGTGTCTCTTTTTATTGGGAATTGAATCAGTCTCAGGAAGAGCTTAAGACCAATATGGAGAAAGGATTGAAAGATCCTCATCAAATACCAATGATAGTAGAAATAGATGAAGAGCTTGTTGGATACTATGAGATGTACTGGGTGAGAGAAGATCGTCTTGGACCGTACTACAATTCAGATGCTTTCGACCGTGGGTTTCATTTTCTGATCGGAAACAAAAAATTTCTGGGTCATCAAATTACAGACTCGATCGTGAAATGCGGGCTTCATCTTTTGTACCTGGATGATTGCCGCACCAGAAGGATTATGGCCGAACCAAGGCATGACAATCAAAAAGTCCTTAAATATGCAGAAGCTTCAATCGGGTGGAAGAATTTAAAGACTTTTGATTTCCCCCACAAACGGGCAGTGCTTCTGGAAAACTCCCGGGAAGTCTTTTTTGGTGGAAACTCCTTATGATGAAACACCAAGATTGGATTCGTGCCAATCAAGAACTTATTGCAAAGGCTCTTGGAGAGCTGACTTTTGAGCAGATCATAGCTCCTGTTATGAAAGATGATTTTTGGGAGTTACTCCTGGCATCGGGTGTAACCTATACATTTTCAGGAAAGATGAGTATCTGGGAGCATCTTCGAGTTAACCCTTCCAGCATTTATCGTAACGGAATATCCGCGACTAGTAGTGGCGAGTTTTTTATGGACTCTGCAAATGAAACAAAGATGGATGACATTATCTTAGGAAACTTTCTGGAAGAAATGAATAATACTCTTTATTCGGATGTCACACTTATTCAAAAACGTGCCGCCTGCACAGTAGAAGATTTGACAGATTTGAATGGCGATAAGCTTCAGGCATTTTTAAACGGTCATCCAAAAATACTATTAAATAAAGGTCGCATTGGATGGGGCGCAGAAGCCCTTAGTAGATACTCACCGGAAAACGAGACTAGCTTTCAGCTGCACTGGGCCCTGGTTAGCAATAAACTACTTAAAGGTGAAATTCCGTCAAAAGAAATCATTGATCAGTCCTTCAGTGAGATGGACAGAAAGGATTTTTTAGGGAGGTATTCTATTCCTCAGGACTTTACGCTTCTCCCTGTGCACCCCTGGCAATGGGACCGCTTTATTGCCATTCAGTTCGCTGGGGAGATTGCCCGAGGTGAAATTATTTCATTAGGACAAGCAGGTGACTTTTATCGTCCACAAATTTCTTTAAGAACTCTTTCAAACATCGATCGTCCTGAAAAAGTTGATATTAAACTCCCCCTCTCCATTCTTAACACCTCATGCATCCGGGGACTTCCCGCAGGTAGTATTTCAATTGGACCGAAAGTTTCTTCGGTCCTTAATAGTATCTGCCAGCAAGATCCTCTCCTCGCTGAGTCAGCTACGGAGATACTCTCGGAAGTAGCGGGGGTAGCCGTCGTCCAAAAGGAATTTGAGCAAATCAAAGGCGCACCTTACAGATACCATGAGTTTCTTGGTGCCGTGTGGAGAGAGAGTTCACGGTCCAAAATTAATAACGATGAGAAGGCCATCATCGTCTCATCTCTTTTTTACAAGGATGAGAAAGGCAAATCTCTCATCGGTGAGTACATAACAAAATCGGGTCTGTCCCAGGTTCAATGGCTAAAAAAATATTTCCAGGTCATCGTTATACCACTCTACCATCTTCAACTGGAATACGGCATCGGCATGGTTGCTCATGGGCAGAATATTGTTTTGAGACTTAAAAACAATGCTCCTGCCGGGATGCTCCTTAAAGACTTTCAGGGTGACTTAAGGCTTCTTCAAGAATTGCCGCCTAAAGGTCAAAACTACTTAGGGAGTTTACATAATGAACTTACAAAACTACCTGCCGACTATCTCATTCACGATCTCATTACAGGGCACTTTGTAACAGTATTGAGATTTATTTCTGAAGTGATGGAAGACTGCGACCAACTAAGTGAAGTCGAGTTTTACCAGATTCTTTCGGATGAACTTCAAGCATATGCATCGGGAAGAAATATTAGTCCTGAGCAAAGTCTTCTTACGGAATACTTTCAAAGAGTACTACTTAATAAAGTGCGCTTTGCCATTGGGTATTCAGATTCTGCCAATCGCCCATTACCAATGACTGGTAAGCCTCTTAAAAACCCACTATATCCAGTAGGATTGAGGACATAATGACTAAGCACTATAACCTAATCGGCGTTGGAATTGGCCCCTTCCACTTGAGCCTTGCTGCCCTTTTGAAAAAGGCATCTGATCAAAACTTTCTATTTCTTGATCAGAAGAAGGCATTCCACTGGCACTCAGAGTTAATGTTTGCCGATGCTGATATGCAGACATCTTATTTAAAAGATCTCGTTACTCCTGTTGACCCTAAAAGCCCTTACACTTTTTTAAATTATTTAGTTGAGCACGGGCTTTTTTATGCCTTCATGAATACTGAAAGAAGAACTGTCACCCGCCATGAATTTGAACATTATTGTCAATGGGTCAGTGAGCAGTTAGCCGAGTCGCTGCAATTTGAATCGATCATTGAAGGTGTGGACTATCAAGATAATAAATTTTTTATTCATACAGGTCGAGAGACGATAACAAGTCAGCATCTCTCAGTTGCCACAGGACTTAAGCCCCGAATTCCTGATTGTGCAAAAAAAGCTCTCGGTCCAGAAGTGTTTCATGCCAAGTCTCCGGACCTCGCTAAAATAGATCTTACAGGAAAACGAGTCCTCATCATCGGCGGAGGTCAAACCGGTGTAGAGGTATTCACAAACGCAATTATGCATAAGTGGGGACGGGTAAGTAAAATCCGTTTAATTTCACGGCGCCAGAATCTTGAACCGCTAGATGAATCCCCTTTTACAAATGAATATTTTAATCCTCAATATGTGGACCGCTTTTACTCTCTTGATCAAAACTCTAAAGATCCCATCGTTAAGGCCCAAAAACTGGCAAGCGATGGTAATACGCCTAAATATCTTGAGAAGCTCTACAACCACCTCTATCAATTGAAGCATGTTCATGAAGATGATTTAGATTTCAAAATCCTTCCATACCGCAATTTCATAAATATTCAGAAACTGCCCCAAGGATATCAGGTCACACTGCAGAATCAATTCCATCAGTGTGAAGAGAATCTCGAAGCCGACATCATCATTCTTTGTACAGGTTTTATTAATGAGATTCCTAAATTTCTTGCTCCCATTCAAAAACTTATTCACTATGATCAAGAGGGCCGCTTTATTGTAAACCGCCACTTTGACCTACAGTGGGAACATGGAAGTCAGAATAAAATCTTTGCTCTGAATTTCAGCCGTCACAGACACGGTATAGCTGAACCGCAGACTAGTCTTATGGCATGGAGATCAGCTACAATTGTGAATCATGTAACAGGCAAAGAAATTTATAAAATTAACAACGTTGTCCCCAGCTTTATTCAATATGGAAAGATCGATGAATAGATTTGCTTTTATCCTATTTTTTCTGACCGCTCTCCCTTTCAAGACATTTGCTTTAGAGGAAACTCTTGAGGTAATCGAAGTCAGTGAGGTAAGAGGAAACAAAGACAATAAAACCTTCCTTGAGAGCAATGAAAGTATCTCTGTTCTCAAAACAAAAAATCTAAACCGTGGAGATTTGCAAAACTCCGTCCAAATGCTCAATGGTTTTGCAAACGTTCAAACTCAAAGCGACCGAGCGGGCGATACATTTAGTATCCGAGGAATTTCCGATATGGGGGTTACAGGGTTTCAAAAAGATAATCTCGCCAGCATATTAGTGGATGACATATTTCAAACCCCTCTCTCAGTACGGGCAGGATCTTTTGAGAACTGGGATCTGGAATCAGTGGAAATTCACCGCGGTGCTCAGTCAACCACTCAAGGTGTGAATTCACTTGCTGGTAATATCTTACTTTATCATACGCGGCCATCATTTGAGAATTCTGGTAGCGCTAAACTCACACTAGGAAATTTTGGACGAAAAGAAGGTGCTGTAGTCCAGGATGTGAAAGTAACTGAAAAGCTTGGGGTCAGGTTATCCTACAACAAAGAAACATCAGATGGTTTCATAAAGAATACAGGTACAGGAAATGACAAATGGGGAGACAGAAACAAAGATCATTTTGTAACAGACTTCCTCTACAAGCTGAATGGCAACCAAGATCTGCGTTTAAATCTAAAACTACTGCGAATGCATAAAGGTGGATCCTATGTGCAGAACAGGGACTATGAAGTCGATGAAAATAATGATTATAACGAAATCACAAACAATCAACAGATCGGTCTAACCCACACCAAGAAATTTTCTGATCGTCTTAGCAACAAGATTATAATTGGTGCCACTCAGGCAACTTCGACAACCACATCAGACGAAGACGGATCAAGCGGTCCAAGAGATGCAGGGGTGAGAAACGGTAACGACAAAGATTCATTCTTGAGTTTTGAGAATCAACTAAAATATCAGTCTGATAGAATCAAAAACGTTGCAGGATTTCACGTCCACAAATACCGCCTTAATAATCATTACGACATGAATCTCATGGTTTCATCTGTACTCATGATCCCTACAATCCAGGAAAATAATAAAGACCGGGAGACTTACGCTTTTTTTGATTCCTTTAGTTATGATCTGACAAAGCACCACACGGTAACTCTCGGTGGTCGCTTTGAAGTGGTGAAAAACACTTTTGGCGCCGATATTCAGGTTCCCCCTGGATTCCCTCCCTATTCAAACCTTGTTGGCAACCATGAAGACACCAACACAAATACAGTTGTCCTTCCTAAGATTGGTTACAACTACCGCAACAACGATTATTCAATCGGCGCAAATTATAGTCAGGGTTTTAGAACAGGTGGTGTCTCGGTTAACCGTTTCAGGGCAACAACCAACCAGTACGATCCAGAAAAGACTCATAACTATGAACTCTCTTATAAATACCAGCAGAAGAAAATTCTCCTGGCCGCCAACGCCTTTTATACAAAGTGGAAGGATCAGCAGGTAGAAGTCATCCTTTCCAATAACTTTGACACTCAAGTCGAAAATGCAACAGGATCCGAACTCTATGGGGCCGAAGTTGAATCTTCTTATCTTTTTGACAACTATGATTCGATTAGATTAAATGCCGGGTATGTTCATACACAGTTTTTAACTTTTAAAAATGGTACTAGAGATTATACTGGGAACGCCTTTCCCGATGCTGCGAAATGGACAGGACAACTTTCATATTGGAAAAATCTCACAAGCCGCTGGAGAATAATTTTTATCGAAAGATACGTCGGATCTTCTTTTACAGATGCGGATAATGATCGGGAAGCTCCCAAGCAATTTTACTCAGATATAAATGCTCAGTATGATTTTAGCCAATATATGCTGGAGCTCTATGTACGCAATATCTTCGATCAACAATACCGATTATTAGACGGATCTCCAAGGACAGCGACCACTCCTTATCAAGGAACTTACAACAGGATGAGTGCTCCCCAGGAATTCGGGGCGAGACTCAACTATTACTGGTAATATGAAAAAAGCCATTTATAAAATTCATAAGTATTCTGGTGTCACACTCGGGTTCTTGCTTTTTCTACTTGCTCTGAGTGGAGTGGGAATTAGCTTTCGCGAAGAATTAATGCCGAAGGTTTACCCAGAGATGTTCCATATTACTTCTGGTACATCTTATCTCCCCCTTCATGAACTTTACTCTAATGCTCAAAAATACCTTGGGGTCGAAAAAAAAATTACTAATATTTACGGCTCAGAGGAAACAGACGAAGCTTACATTGTTCTTTACAAAACTCCTCAAGCGATTTTTCCCGGCATGCTTACAATCAATCCTTATTCAGGGGACATAGTCGGAGAGATGAGCATGATCAAAAACATTTTCGCCATCGCTCTTTTTATGCATTCAAATTTCTTTCTCGGAAAGATCGGCTCTTACTTCGTAGGTTTTTGTGGTCTTGTGTTAATTTTCTTCGTACTAAGTGGAATTTATATATGGCTGCCACAAAATCATCTCAGGGCGAAACTCCTGAGAACTTTTGCGTTAACGAAACTGCACCTCGTTCAGCGACTTCATCATTCTCTAGGACTTGTCTTCAGCCTCATTCTTCTTATAAGTGCAATAACAGGCTTTTTGACAGTTTTTGATTTGTCTTATTACCTTATGAGACCCTTACAGGGGCAGACGACCCGGGTAGATGATTTTGAAAGAAAATCTGAGTGCACTTTTGATGAACAAAAAAACGTGGTCCAATCAATAACCCCACTAATGGAGAAAAATCTTATCTCTGTTCATTTCTGCTCGGCGAAAAATGGTCTTATGAAAGTGAGTTATGGGCTTCACGACAGAAATTTTTTGAACGGCTATGGACGAATCGTAGTGGATCCAAAGACCAATAAAGTTCTTCAAGAGGCCAATTCAGAAAAAGATCCGTCCAGCTGGAACATTAAACGGCTAACTATCTATCCTCTTCATACCGGAGAATATCTAGGACTTTTTGGAAGAATTATCGTCTTTAGCTCAGGTCTGGCGTTAGTGATCATTTTCTTCACGGGAGTGACTCTCTTCATCCGTAGACGCAAAATGCACCAGAGTTTAATTCCCTGATATCAAATCCTTAGAGAGTTCATTCGCTTAAAATGAAAGTTTTATAGAATTGACCAAAGTGCTGTTTGGTCATACAAACGATATGCTATATTTCGCAAAAAAAGGGTAATCTATGAAAAATAAAATGTTAGCATGTCTCGTGCTTTCCGCTTCTATCATGCCTTGTTTTGCTCAAACACAAACAATTAAATCCAGCATAGAAAATTACGGACAACTTGTTCATAGCACTTACGCTGAAACTTTGGAGCGTGCAAAGCTTCTTCAAACAGCTTTAAAGAATTTTACTGAAACTCCTTCTGTGATGACTCAAAACATTGCTAAGGAAAGCTGGATTCATGCTCGGGAGGCTTACGGCCAGACCGAAGTCTTTCGGTTTTATAACGGGCCCATTGACCGCGACGGTGGACCAGAGGGTTTACTAAATTCATGGCCTCTGGATGAGGCGTATATTGATTATGTTCAAGGAAATCCCACTGCAGGCATCATAAATAACCTGGCCACCTATCCCGATATTACTTCCGAGCTTCTCATTTCTTTAAACGAGTACGATGGTGAAAAGAATATCTCTACTGGCTACCACGCCATTGAATTTCTCTTATGGGGTCAGGACTTTTTTGCCACCGGTCCCGGACAAAGATCTTTCGAGGATTATCTTGATGCTCCAAATGCCGGTCGTCGGGCAAAGTATCTGAATGTGATCGCTGATCTTCTTGTAGAAGACCTCTCGGGTCTTGAATCTGAATGGCGGGCCGGGGAATCTAATTTTCGCCAGGAATTCGAAGCACTCAAAGACGTAACCGCTCTTAAAAAAATTCTTTCTGGTGTAGTTTTCATGGCCGGAGATGAGCTCTCTGGAGAGAGAATGTATGTGGCCTACGATACTGCTGGCCAGGAAGACGAGCATTCATGTTTCTCTGACATGACCCATATGGATATCCAATGGAACTATTGGGGAGTTCAAAATGTTATTAGAGCCCTCAACTTTCTTGATCTAGTGCCTTTAAAAGGAACGGCCGTTGCAAAAAGAATAGAAAGCAGGCTCTCGACCCTTCCTCTCTTATTGGCAACTATCCCTACTCCATTTGACCAGGCGATAACTGATGAGAAAGGCAGGACCATTATTCTCAATTCAGTTGAAGAGCTGGAAGCACTGGCCCGAGATATCGCAGAGGCATCCAAACTTGTTGGAGCTGGAGTCGATTATTAAATCACGCTTCTTTGTTTTAATTTTTGGGCTCATCTCGGTTTCTGCATTCGGGAACGTGGCTCCTGCTATTGATCCGTCAGAAGAGTATCCAGCTGGGTCGGGAACGACTTCAGACTTATCGGTTCAGGCCTTTAGCCATCCATTAAGTGGAACACGTGGAGAAGCTCGGCGAACTTTCACCGTAGGAAATAGCTTTTTTAACCTTGCCTGGGTAGCGTCTCCTTCTTCAACTACTACCAGAGATGGTCTAGGCCCCATCTATAATGCTGTCTCTTGCAGCTCATGCCACTTTAAGGATGGACGGGGTCTGGGACTTCCTGAAAATGATGGCCCGACTGATACCTCTCTTCTCTTCAGACTTAGAGTGAAGGGTTTAGGGGGCGAGCTGCTCCCCCATCCGGTTTACGGAGGACAATTTCAACCTCAGGCAGTCATAGGTGTACCGGCCGAAGGTCAAACGGTGGTAAAGTACGAAAAAATTCAACTCCATTACAACGACGGATCATTAACTGAACTTCTTCGCCCTCTCTATGAATTTATAAAGTTAAATTTCGGAGTTTTAGGACCTGATACTGTGGCCTCTCCCCGTGTGGCCCCACAAATGATTGGCCTGGGTTTGGTTGAGGCGATATCCGAAGCTGATATTGTAAGGAATGAAGATCCTCTGGATGCTGATGGTGATGGCATTTCTGGGCGCGCTCACTGGGTAACTTCTACGGTGACAAATTCCAAAGCTCTAGGTCGATTCGGATGGAAAGCGGGGAAGCCAACTCTTCTGGAGCAAAATGCTGCCGCCTTTAGCGGGGACATTGGGATAAACAGTCCTCTCCATCCAATTGAAGAGTGCACAAGTTTTCAAGAAGCATGTTTAAAAAATCAAGGGCAGGAAGAAATTCCTATGGACCGTTTAAAATCGGTCACGACCTATACGCAACTACTATCGGTCCCAGCTCGACGGGATATGTATAATCCAAACGTTGTAAAAGGCCGGGAGACGTTTTACAAAATGAATTGTATTGCCTGCCATACTCCAAGCTTCAGAACAGATTCAGCTGCAGTAGTGGATGTATTAAAGAATCAGACCATTTATCCTTATTCTGATTTTCTTCTTCACGATATGGGCACAGATCTAGCTGACCATAAAGAAATTCTCACCAATGAGGAAGAGGCCACAACTTATGAATGGAGAACGCCACCGTTGTGGGAATTAGGTCTTGTAAAAACAGTTAATGGACACACACGTTACCTTCATGACGGTCGTGCCAGAAGTCTTGAAGAGGCTATACTTTGGCATGGCGGTGAAGCTCAGAAATCCAAAGAATCATTTATGAACCTAAATAAAAATCAAAGAGAAGAAGTTATTTTCTTCCTACAAAGCTTATAGTTAAACTGGAGAACTTATGAAAACACTTATCCTTGCGGCCGCCCTATTTTCAACCGGTGTTATTGCTCAGGAATGGACCGAAACATTTAAGCTTCCTGAGGGAACAACTTTCCGCGCCCGCGGAGTTGGTTATGATTGTGGAACTTTCATCACTACTACTGAAACCTATGTGAGAGCTCCTCAAGTCATTATTGATAAGAATATTGACTTCAAACAGTTTGCAGCTGACAAGGATTTGAACAAATTTCTGATTGAAATTGAATACCCAGGCTCGACAGGTGAAAAATGTATCTACGGAATGTTTCTAGATAGGGACCGTGACAATAAAGCGCTTAACTTTACACACTCACAATTAAAGACAGCGGGATCAGACGAGTCATGTCTGGAAACAAAAGATTTTTTGGATAATGAATATAGAGTCCTTCCTTACGAAGCATCCAAGCGTGGTATTCGATTTGTGGCAGTCACACTGGTGCAAGACACAGCGAACGAGGTTTGTGAATCAGGCACAGTCAGAACAGTTTTCGATAGAAGATTCTAATCAAACCAACTGACCCCTTTCAAAATCCCGGAAGGGGTCAGGATTTTTTTACTTGGTATTTTCCTTCACCACATCTGCCCAGATTTCAAATACCGGTTTATTCTCTTTAATAGATTTAGAATACATCTTAAAAGTGAGTAACCTGTTGAAAGTAAAATTAATTCGTTTAAGGCCTTCTACGTGTGCGGTGGTAAGGTTTTTAAAAACATAAGAATAACCCTGCTTTGTTTTAGTCCCTTCGAGTATAGGAGTTGTGGCATCAAAACGAGGGTACTTGTCGTCATCAAATGCGTTGTCAAAATAGTAGAAATTCTTTTTCCTTCCCTCATAGATGAATTCAACAACAAAAATACTGTTTGTAGGAATGAAGCCATGTATAAGAGATTTTGTCTCATGAAGCACCGACAGATTATCAAAATCTTTTTTTCCAAGGAGAAGATTCGTCAGTTTTTGTATTCCACACGAAACAGGTTTCCCTTCAGGGAAATTATACTCCCTGGCAAGCTCGATACAAGTTTCGTCGATTTTTTGATCCATTAGGATTTTAGTCTCGACTTTGAGGCTAAAGTTATTCTCATCTGTAGCATCCGGAACATCAAACTTAACAGAGCGATGAATGATATCTACTGACTCAAGACCTTTATAGAGGATGTGATCAAAATTATCTTCCGTGTTTTTTTGAACCATGTATTTAAGTGTACCGGAGATATTTTGAAACTCCCGAATTTCAAGTTTCCTTGGTCCCCTCAGAAGGGTGATATCATCAATCACGACACGGTTCGTTTCTAATGGAACTGGACATGCATCAACATCGAATGGTGTATCTGGACTAATTAATCGCAAAAACTTTACCCGCTCATGAACTGCAGTACAGTCCGTCAGTTTTAATGTCACTGATTTATAAATTTCCAAGGTTTCTTTGAATTGATTTTTTATCCTGTCGTCGAAGGGGTATTGAACCAGGCCCATTCGAGAAAGCTTAAGTGCCTGAGGTGAGTTACCTTGTTTAAGTAAGGAGCTTACAGAATGGTGAATCTTTGAGATGCAACCAAAATTATGACTCGTGTCCTCCCAGTTCCCAACCTCACGGTATAAGCAGTCTTTGAGAAGATCTTTTTGCTTCCTGGGCGCAGCTTCTCTACTTGCACATGATATAAGCATAAAAAAAATGAACAAAAACCGCATTTCAACCTCTTACCCTTTTCGGGAATCTTTCCATTACCTTTAAACAATCGGGCCCTAAACTTACGAAATAAGCATCATAAGATGCTCTATCAAGGAGATAGAATGAATAAGTTTAAAGCATGGGGTTTAGCATTTCTGGTCGTGGCCACTAGTTTAGGTATACAGGCCGGTAATGACAGGAAGGCTTTCAGAGAGGCCAGGAAAGCTTGTTTCGTTGAAACTGGTGTGACCAAACCAGAAAAGGGTCAGAAGCTCGGTAAAGAGGACAGAAAGAAGATTAAGGCCTGTTTGAGCAGCAAAGGAATCAGTCGCCCGAAGATGGACGAAAAAACTAAGGCTGCTTTTAAGGAATGTTCTGCTTCAACAGGAGTTAAGCGACCTGAAAAAGGGCAAAAGCCGAGCAAGGAGGACAGGGCAAAAATGAAGGCTTGTTTGGAACAGAAGGGTGTTAGTTGGCACCATGGGAAAGGGAAAAAGAATAAGAGTATTTGAAGAACTTTTTTTGAGTTGGGGCATGG
Organism: Bacteriovoracaceae bacterium UBA7695; assembly: GCA_002482685.1. Classification (GTDB taxonomy): domain Bacteria; phylum Bdellovibrionota; class Bacteriovoracia; order Bacteriovoracales; family Bacteriovoracaceae; genus Peredibacter. The sequence goes on from DLGL01000123.1 coordinate 13,455, forward strand.
ATTGGCCCCAATTCAAAACTTTAAATTCTACGAAAAAGAAAAAATTATCCTCAACCCCGTCGGCCTGACATTCTCCACGACCATTTTCCCATCGTGCAAAGACATAATTTTTTTCATAATAACAGACCCCAGGCCTATGGAGATATTGGCATTGGCCTCTTCAATCCGGCGGGAATACTTCTTTTCCCCAAAGAGTTTTATTTGAGCAGCATCAATTCCTGGCCCGTCATCGGTAATGGCAACAACTGTGGTCTCCTCAGTTCGAGAGAGTGAGATTTCAACACGGGAGTGGGCAAATTTGGAGGCATTTGAAAGTGCATTTTTAATCAATCGTCTGAGTAAATGTTCATCCCCTGAAATCATCGCCTCCGTTTCTGTCACTATTTCAAACTGGATTTTATCTGATTCAAATAGTTCCACTTCTTGAGCTATCAATTGCTTAAGGCTCAACTGCTTAAAATTACCACTGTAGCGAGGGTCATTAACACCAGAGAGAAAAAGCAGATCTTCTACTAGTCGCTCGAAATATAACACCTCTTTTACGGCCAGTCCCTGTGCGTGACGACGTTTGTCCTCATCCATCAAGTGACCTTTTTCGAGTAACAGCTCCTGTAGATTTTTTAAGGAAGCAACCGGTGTTCTTAAATCATGAGCAAGCTCTTGTAAAAGAATCATCCTGGCCTTCTCAGTAGATCTCAGATTACTCACAAGCTCTTCAATCTGATCGGCCATCTCGTTAAACTTTTGCATCAGAAGACTTGATTCATCAACCTGATTAATTTTAAAACGTGCTTTGAGATCCCCTGACCGAAGTTTGGAAATCACAACTTCTGCCTGCTGAGACTTACCCCTTACATACATTGTGAGAAATATCGTTGAAAGGAGTAAACCTACAAGAATTGATACACCAACTGCTACAATCCCCACCACATGGGCCCCCGGCGGAGCTAGGACTCTATTGGGTCCACCCCGGAAGCGGAAAGGGGACGATCCAGAAACACGACCAAACCCTCGGTTGTAGTAGATGACGTAGTAGCCGGGAGAAATTTGATACTTTTTAATCCTGCTCTTTTCGGCATCCATAGGAAAAGGCTCAGGGTAGAAGTCTACAAGATTTGCTTTTGCATCTACCAACATAACCAGATAAGGGGTTCTTTTATTAGGTTGCTTCTCAATAATTCGGAACACATCAGGAGCAGAAATACCTGTGTCCTTAATAAGCTCTCGCATGATGATGTAGTTTCGAGCGTGAGGTCTCATCCGCTTGTTGAAATCATTTTCACGTTCAACTAACGCCCGGGTTATATATCCACCGGCGACTACACAGATGAGGGTTACGATAGCGCTTAAACTTAAAATCCTGAGTCGCAGCGACCAACTGTTAAGAGATCTCAAGTCGATACCCTATTCCATAGATCGAATTAATCTGAAAGCTTGTGACTGAATTCGTTTTGAGGATTTTTCTGAGTTGGCTTAAATGGGAATCAATTGTTCTGTCAAAGATAGCTCCATCATTATCAAGGTGACTCAAGAGCTGGTCGCGGGTGATAATTTGATCTGGATGAGTCGCAAAATAAGTGAGAATATCAAACTGACGACGATTTACTGAAATTTCGTTCCCCTCAAAAAAAACTTGTCGTTTTTCAGGTAAAATTAAGAGACCACCCAAATTAATTTCTTTTGACGGTGGATGCTTGGTACGTAAGTGAACTTTGGCCCGGGCCATAAGTTCACGATGAGAAAATGGTTTTTTGACAAAATCATTTGCCCCTAACTCCAGGCCTTTCACTACAGTCTCCTCATCAGTCTGAGCTGTAAGGAAAATTATTCCAACTTCTTGATTGGTTTCCCTGATCAGCCGACAAAGCTCAGTACCTGGTCCATCGGGAAGACCAATATCAAGAACAATTAGGTCAAAAGTATTTTCTGCAAAGAGTTTTTTGCCTTCTTCCAGACTTCTCCCCCAATGGATTTGATAGCCTTCGAGCCTAAAGCTAATAAGAAGACCCTCTCCCAGGATAGGATCGTCCTCAACCAGTAGCAGATGTTTAGGTTCAAGTGCTTTCATAGTTAAATTATGAACTATAACTGTTAAAAGACTATGAAATTTTCTAATCGTTAATCTGAAACAGGTGCTATAAAGGATTATGACTACTAAACCACTCTTACGCGGACACTTTCACCAGGCAGCCTTCTTTTTCGCATTGGGTGCAGGGTTGATGCTGATTTTCAAGGCCCAGACCCCTAGGGCCATTTTTGCCAGTTCAATCTACTCTTTTAGCCTGATCTTCCTTCTAGGAACCAGTGCTTTATATCATAGGATCACCTGGTCTCCCTATGCGAGGCAAAAAATGAAGCGGCTGGATCATTCCGCAATCTATATTCTTATCGCTGGAACTTTTACTCCAATTTGCCTTCTGGCACTGGGAGAAGAGTCAGGAAAAAATCTCCTGATAACAATCTGGAGTGTCGCGACTTTAGGAGTGGCCCAATCACTTTTTTATGTGAACGCCCCAAAGTGGCTGAGTGCTATCCTTTACGTGATCGCCGGGTACATGATTCTCCCCTATCTGCCTGAATTAAAATCCAAGGTGAATGTTTTTCTGCTCATTGCAGGAGGTCTCGTTTATACGGCGGGGGCCATATGCTACGCTTTAAAAAAACCTAATTATCGTCCTGCTATTTTTGGTTATCATGAAGTGTTTCACCTTCTGGTCATTGTAGGAGCACTACTGCACTTCATTTTGATTTATCCACTGGTGGGATAACATCCTTACTGATTTGACATCCTCGCCGAATGAAGTTCCTGACAGATACTAGTAAGCGAAGCTTTCTTAGATTCTACACAGTCAATGTTCTCATTCCCTGCAGAGCTGACACAGCCCATTTTTTTGATTTCTTCATGACACTTTAACTCAGTACTTGAATCAAATTCCATCGTAGGAGTATTGGCCGAGACCTGTATTGAAGTTAAGAGTGTTATCGACATTAATAAAGTTTTCATTTTTTTCTCCTGGAAAAATTTTTAGTATTTGATCGCTAATTTCCCCATGATCCTTCCAATGGCATAAGGAACCGTGTAATCTCGGCTTTTGGAATATGTGACCGCATGCTTAAAGCCTAACTTATGCAACCATTCATGCATCATATTGCTAGAGACACCGGAAGCAGTATATTTATTGAAAAACTTAGTATTCATATTTATGACCTTACTATTGGTCATTGTATAACCTACGGTGGACGATGCTTCGTAATAAAGTTTTACTATGAGGTCCATGGCATTATTCTTTCTAGGTTGTAGGGTCTCAGCGCCATGTAGAATCTTTTGATAGATCTGAGCATTGGTAAGGCCACCATTATCAACAAACGTTTTTTTGCCGTTATACGTATGATTGAGGACGGCCGTGCGAAAAGCTTCAGACGCAATAACATCTTTTATTTTGTTTTCAGCACTTTGAATTTTAGCTTCTTGAGAACTGGTGGTTCCGACAGTGGAAACATTAGTGACAAAAGTCATGGCCTGGGTCGGAACGGCGGCAAGAGCAGACACGGAGTGAATCCATATGAGTATTGCTACAGAAAGAAGAGATTTAGTCATGAATAAACCATCCTTAGTTTTTTTGCTAGGTCCACATCCATGTGAATCTAAAGATTTTCTTAAGAGATTACCTATCTTTCGCTACGAATGGATGACTTGCAACTGACTAAGATTCTTTTAAACGTTTTATCCAAAATATTATTAACTTAGATGTTGTAATGGATTTGATAGCTCCAGCAAAAAATAGTTTCAATTATTCTGAGGAGACTATACCTGCTCGTTTTGGCCAACCGGAATCTCAACATAAGACTGAGAACTTTCATCCCCCAGAACTTGAGCGAGTTGGGCCAGAGATTGATTCGAGATGCTGATAAACTGCTTATCATCTTTACGGACTTTCAGTTGCTCTTTGAGCATAAGTTCATCATGCCGCTTAAATTTATCTACCAGCTTCACTACCCTTTGCGCTTCGTAGCCCATATCGAGTAGAAGATCCCCTACAAAGTGGGCACTTGAATCGAAGGTTTCACGCTTAATTGCCTGAACCCCCAGGTCCATAAGATCAAAAGCGTGCCCTCGATTCCGCGCACGGGCAAAAATTTTAATATGAGGAAAGTGATGTAACACCATTTCAGCAGTCTTTAAACTGGCTTCCATATCATCGATGGCCAGAACGAGGTACTTGGCCTTTGTTATGCCGGCAGATTCCAGTATATCTGAGCGGGAAGCATCTCCATAGTAGACCTTAGTAGAAAATTTTCGAAGGAGATCGATTTGATCTGAATCGTGATCGACTGCTACAAAAGGAATCCCCTGAGAGTTGAGTACTCTTCCAAAGATTTGACCGAATCGTCCGTATCCCGCGACGATGATATGTGGTGACTCATCCTTTATAGAATCATACGTAGGCTCAACGACAGGACCTTTCATAAACTGAGAGAACTTAACCATGAATAAGCTGAGCAAAGGATTCAGCGCCATTGAAATGGTGACGACTGCGGTAAGAATATTCAGGATTTCTCCACCGACCATCCGTCCTTGTGCCACAATTCCAAAAATGACAAAAGCAAACTCTCCCCCTTGGGCGATGGTTAAGGCCATCTGCTTTGCATTTTCATGGTTGAGTTTCCCGACTCGACCTACGCCATAAATTACAGATAGCTTTATGAAAAGATACAGAAATGAAAGTCCGAAGATGAGGATAGGCTGTGCGACAATTAAATCCAAGCGCACGCCCATTCCTACAGCAATAAAGAAAAGTCCCATGAGTAAACTTTTAAATGGATCCAAATTAGCTTCAAGCTCATGCCTGTACTCAGAGTCAGCTAAGAGCATTCCAGCAATAAATGTTCCTAGCGCAGCTGAAAGACCAAATTTGATCATCACAGTGGCAACTCCCAGGACTATGAATAAAGTTGTTGCTGTAAAAATTTCTTTGGCCCTGGTAGCAGCAACCATTTTAAACAAACGTCGGATCAGGAAACGGTTTACAAGAAATGCCCCAATGACAAAAGCAGGGATGAAAACCGCCAGGGAGATAAGATTGGTCTGTTCACCTGAATTACTACTTAAAACAGGGATAATCGCGAGTGCAGGTATAGCAAAGAGATCTTGCATTAATAAAACAGAAAAGCTTGCCTGGCCAAATTCTGTTTTAAACTGGTTTTTTTCAGTGAGAGTTTGCAAAGCAAAAGCAGTTGAAGATAGCGAGAGTCCAAATCCCACAACAACAGCAGAAGCGAGACTCAAATTAAAATACAGACCGATTGTCATGAAGATGAGTGTCGTTAAAATTATCTGAGATCCCCCCAGACCAGCAAGGCTCTTTTTCATCGTCCAGAGTTTTTTTGGCTGAATTTCAAGTCCAATTATAAACAGAAGAATAACCACACCCAGTTCTGCAAAATGCAATACACTCTCACCATCGGAAATAAACTTAAGTCCATAAGGACCTACTAAAACGCCAGCGATGAGATAACCTATGACGGATCCAAAGCCTAGGCGATGAAATATGGGAACGAGAAGTACAGAGGAGCCAATAAAGACCAAGGCTTGATCAATTGAGTTAGTCACGCGTATCCAGGGTTATGTTTTTTATAATTATAGCTACAAAACCTATGAAGAGAAAAGAGCGATCCATTCAAAGATGACCCGGATCAGCCAAACAGTAATGGCTATAGAGCTGATGAAGAGACCTAGCACAGTCAGTGCGAAAAGGCCTAAGACCAAACGGGACTGATTCGTTGCCCCTTTCGGATTGAGGGTGTGGCTTTCGAGAAGCGCAATATTCTTATTATTGGCCTTCCAGAAAAAATCAAAAACATTTCCAGCGAAGGGAATCATTTCTATTACGTTTTCAATAAGTAAGTTAAGACCCATTCGAACAAGCACAGCAGGGGAGCACCCCATTGAGCCGGCCTGAATCATAATGTAGAGGGATATGGCCGATCCGATGAAGTCCCCTACAAAAGGGATTAGACCAATAATGCCGTCTAGACCGAAACGAATACCAAATGGTCCGATGAACTTTGAATCCATCATGACACTTATGCTTCTTAGATGCTTAATTTTAGGGTGCTCTTCTCTCATGAGAAAAGTATACGCAAGATATTATCAGGTATCAAGTTTCCATCCGCGGGTAGTGATGAGCCTGGATCCTCTTTTTGAAAAAGCATAACTCCAAACCCACAAGGCCATAACAGAAGCCCTATTTTTGAATCCAACGAGGTAGAAGATATGGACAAATAACCAGGCCATCCATGCAATAAAACCACCAATCTTAATTTCTTTAAATTCCATGATAGCGCGGTTTTTTCCGATGGTGGCCATCTGACCTTTATCTACATAGTGAAATATCTCTCTTGGTCTGTGAAGAAGATCTGATTGAATAGTGTTGCCGATAAATTTTCCCGCCTGGATGGCAACGGGAGCAAGGCCCGGAAGAAATTTCCCAGGAGCATATTCAAAAGCGGCCATATCCCCTGCTATGAAAACTTCCGGATAATTTTTGAGCGTAAGATCTGTGTTCACAATGATTCGCCCCAGGCGGTCCATCTCCTGAGGGGGATTTAACTCGAGCTTAGTTGCCTGCACACCTGCAGCCCACATCACACAACGGCTTGGAAGAAACTCCTCGCCAACTTGCACACCTTGCTCATTTATATTCATGACCCGGGTGTTTACTCTTATCTCCACGCCTAATTCTTTTAGATCGCTGGCCGCTCTTTGTGAAAGTTCACTCGCAAATGGGGCAAGAATTTTTGGACCCGCCTCAACTAAAATGACTCTTGCTTTTGACGGATCAATTCGTGAAAAGTCTTTTATGAGTACTGTGCGGCTAATATCTGCAATAGCTCCGGCAAGCTCAACCCCAGTAGGTCCCCCACCCACTATAACAAAGGTCATAAGGGCAATGAGTTTCTCAGGATCTGTTTCATTTTCTGCAAGTTCAAAAACGGAAAGTATTCTGCGGCGTATCTCGGTGGCCTGTTCAAGAGTTTTTAGACCGGGGGCGTGTTCCTCCCATTCGGGATGAGCGAAGTAAGAGTGCTGAGTTCCACAGGCGATAATAAGATAATCATAGGAGAGCTCTCCATGGGACGAGAGGATTTTTCTTTCACCTAAATTAACACTTTGAACTTCGCTCCAATGGACAGAGACTTTTTCACCAGTATTGAATTGAGAACGGATGGGAACAGCAATGTCTGCCGGATTCAATCCAGCAGTTGCGACTTGATAAAGAAGGGGTTGAAACAAATGGTGATTTTTTTTATCTACCAAAATTACATTTAAGCTAGGATTTCTGGACAAGGTTTTGGCAGCATTAAGTCCTGCGAATCCTCCGCCAATGATAACGATATTTTTTTTTGAGTTCATTAAACTTCTTTCAGAAAAAGAATCCCTGGACATGTACAGGGAGGTGTTTTGCATACGGGACAAAGAAGAGCATCTGTCACACTTGATACGACAAAAAAGTTTTCGATTTCCTTCACCACCCGAAATCCCAACTTTTTAAAAACTCTTGCAGAGTTATTGGACTGCCCACTTACCCAAGAGATCCCCACCAGAAGGTTGCAGCCTTGATCTTTGAGCCACTGCTCTCTCTTGAGGGATAGTTTAAGACCTAATCCCTGACCTTGAAAATCCTCCCGAACGCTCATGGTACAAAATGATCCAACCCTAGATCGTTTCATCAATGCCGTGGCGTCATCTCCAAAAGGAGCATAATAATCAAAAGTATCATTCTCCAGAACTTTGGCACCAGCAACGGCAATTACTTCATTGTTACCATCGAAATATGCAAATAGGCTCCCTGTGGGACTATTTACCAGTTGTTTTAAATAGTCCAGACTCGATACATTCACCCCTTGCGTCCGTTCAAGAAGGTTAAGGCATGCGGGCAAGAATTCCATGTCTTCGGAAGATAAATTTTTAAGTTTCATCCCAAAAGAGTATATTACTTGTGGCTAGTTGCTCCATTAAAAAGTGGCAGGAACTGGCCATAGCCTCGCTTTTCCAGCTCTTCCAGAGGAATAAATTTAAGGGCCGATGAATTGATGCAGAAACGTTTCCCACCCTTATCCTGAGGCCCATCATCGAAGACATGACCGAGATGACTATCCCCGTTTTTACTTCTCACTTCAGTTCTTGGCAGACCGAGATTAAAATCCAATTTAGTTGATAAGTTCTTATCGTTAATACCTTTAGTAAAACTTGGCCATCCTGTTCCTGAATCGTATTTATCTAAAGAACTGAAAAGGGCTTCACCAGTTACAACATCTACATAAATTCCTGGCTTTTTGTTGTCCCAATACTCATTTTTAAAAGGGGGCTCAGTTCCCTCTTCCTGGGTTACCTTATATTGCATTGGTGTCAGCGTTTTTTTTAGCTCTTCTTTGGTACGGGCACTCACAGCAGGTGCCGCAAGAAAAATTGAAAAACAAAATGTTATAAATTTATTCATATATCCTCTTTGTCCTATTATACGACGCTTGATGCAGAAAAGTTACGGCCAAAGGGAGAAGTTAATACTTCTACTTAGATAGGCGACTTAACCACTTCGGAGAAATTCATTTCAACTAAAGTTTATCTCCAGAGCAGACTTTGTTTCAATACTAAATGAAGTAACATAGGAGGTTACCTATGACCCGTTTATTATTTATCTTTTCAATCATGACACTTCTGGTGGCCTTTACTAAAAATCAAATGGAAGTGTCTCAGGGTTCAGCGAAAATTCATAAAAACAGTGATGTAAAAATGGGCAATGATGCCACTGGGTCAGGTACAGATATCAGTGACTATGACATTCAGGCCGAAGAAGATCGCCGCGAAGAGATGAATGAAAATCAAGAGTCACCGGACGCTGAGGACGGTAAGGAAGATATCAACGGTCAGCCAACTAACTAGGAACAATTATGGCCTACAAACAAAAAGTCCCTCTATCCCGTGAGCAGGAGATCTATCAGAAAGAAAGAGACTTTCATGATCATAACCTCACACACCTGCCGGATATTGTGACGACTCTCTTTGCAGCAATTGAAACGATAGAAGACAATCAGATTCCCTATGCTTTGATTGGTGGGATCGCTGTGAAAGAATTGGGAAGACCACGCGTAACCCATGATATCGATATTTTTGTCCGACCTGATGATGCTGATAACATTCTTGAAATCCTCAAGGCCAAAGGATTTGAAATCGAAAGAAGAGATCCTTTCTGGCTATACAAGGCCTGGAAGGGCGATGTACTGGTAGATGTTATTTTTCGTTCTTGTGGTGATATTTATTTTGAAGAAGAAGTTCGCGCTCATGTCAGACGAATCCCTTATTATGGAAAATTTGTCAATGCGATTAGTCCTGAGGATTTTATCGTCATCAAATCAGCCGCTCACCAGGAAGATAACCCTCATCACTGGCACGATGCCCTTGCTGTCCTGACTCAGGGAAATCTCGACTGGGATTATCTTATAAAGCGGGCCAGGCTTTCACCCCGAAGAGTTCTCTCCCTCATGATATATGCCCAATCTAACGACATAGCCGTACCGACAGACATGATACAAAAACTTTACAAGGCCGTCTTTGAACACCCTCATTACATGCCAGAGCAACTGACTCACCCCTATCGTCAAAAACCAAAAGTTGCAGAATTTGCTGATATAGAAGAACGTGAGCCGACTCTTTATACCAAGGGGAGAATTATGGAGGCTTTGGCCTCAGATGAGAGGATTGCCGAGCATGATATAAAAGTTCTGGTGAGCGAAACTGTCATCGTTGTGAAAGGTGAAGTGTTTACCTATGAACAAAAAAATGCAGTTAATGAAGTCATTCAGAGACTGCAACCCGAAATGGAATTAAAAAATCAGGTATACGTAAGAACACTCATGCCCCCTGAAGGAAGTGAGGCCATCTCATGATTAGAATCGCAGCAGCTGGAGATATTCACTACGACCGAAAATCACACGACCGCTTTGGACAGCACCTCCGGGAGCTATCTGGCAAGGCTGACCTTTTACTACTTGCGGGTGATCTTACACAAACAGGACATCCGGAAGAAATGCAGGTTCTTGCTGACGACCTCCGGCACTCTCCGGTACCAGTCATTGCGGTACTAGGAAATCATGATTACCATGTTGATCAGGTAGCTGGAGTCACTCAAATTCTTCGGGATGCAGGTGTTGTGGTCCTTGAAAGAAGCGCAACAGTTATCACCATTCATGGTGAGCGTATTGGAATCGCTGGAGCAAAAGGTTTTGGTGGCGGATTTATTGGTGCATGCGGATCAGACTTTGGAGAGCCTGAAATGAAAAGATTTATGCAACACTCCCGGACAGAGGCCAGGCAACTTGAGCAGGTGATTAAAGACCTGGAGTGTGATTATAAAATAGTTCTCCTCCACTACTCGCCTACTGCCCAAACTCTTTCAGGTGAAAGAAAAGAAATATATCCCTTCTTAGGTTGTTACTACCTGGCAGAAGCGATCGATTATGGAA
>DLGL01000123.1:24020-30475 GCA_002482685.1 Bacteriovoracaceae bacterium UBA7695
GTGGAAAAAGGCGAAACCCCCGGAGGGACACCCGTCAGGAATGTCGCTCAGCCGGTCATCAGACACGCTTATAATATTTATACTCTGGAGAAAAAGGTATCAGAGCGTGATACTCTCCACTATCAACAAACCACCGAATTTACTTCTCGCTCTGGTTAACTTTTTGATCGGAATCCTTCTTTAAGTTTTTTTTCTTTTCTGAAGTTTCCTGGGTCGATTCTTTGTGTGAATCTTCGTTGTAGTTATTGTCTTTTTTTAGTTTTTTATTAATTCTCATAAAAATCCTCTCTTGCAATATAAATCTCATTTCTAACTTTCATTACACCTTTCGTATCCAAAGCAATATTCTGAGCAAGCCATTTTTTATAGTGTGAGTCCACATCCCCTTGTAAGACAAGTGCATCCTCTTCTGAATCCACTAGAATATTTTGATCTCTAAGAATAGAGTTTTGCCCTAACTCCCTTTTAACGTGGATGCGAATTTCTTCATTCATAAATACTCCTTCTTTAAAGATTTTTTATTATATCAGCAGTGATAGACCTCCTACATGGATTAAGACTTTATTTTTTATTAAGAATGACACCCACAATTAGGTTTTTGTCTTCAATTGCTGCGCTCCTAAATTACCTTGGGGTAGGCTTTAGGTGACAAAAATACAAAAGTTTATGCAATATGATCCAGCCTAACTTTTGCGTGTAAAACATTGGAGGTTTTATGTTCGTTTTCGGTCTCGCTGCATGGTTCATCAGCTTACCACTTCTCGCAACAACTCAAGTTGCCACTCAGATTTATGATATTGATTTCGGAAAAGATGGTGAGGAAACTCTGATTCTTCTTAATTCAGGTCAGGTAGCAAAAGTGCCTTCAGGAAAATCAGGTCTCTTAAATCGTTTGATAGAATCAAAATCCACTCAGCAGACATTTAACTTTGTTCTTGATGAAGACCGAACCATTATCGAGATGGAAGAAACAGAATCATCTGCAGCTACAGTGAATCTGCCTGAAGAGATCACAATGAACAAGGCTGTCTATGTCCCCACTACCATCGCTTCAATGGATGTCGCAAAAAAATACTTCAAGAACGCCCGCTACAACGCAAAGGATTCCCAGTGCTTCAACCGTGCTATGGTCTGGAGTTATGAATGGTGGAGAAACCATAGTCTGAGATCAAATAAAATTCTTGTCTATTTTACCAGAACTTATATCCGTCGTTATAACTTCGAATGGTGGTTTCATATTGCGCCCTACGTTCATGTTATGCATAACGGGAAAGTGGTGGAAAGAGTCATGGATGTAAAATACAGTAGCGGTCCTCGCACATTTAAAGAGTGGACTGATATCTTTCTTCAAAAAGACCCAGACTGTCCTGTGATCACAAAATACTCCGATTATGCAGATTATCCTTACACCGGAGACTGCTACCTCCAGCGGACTAATATGTACACTTATCAACCAGCAGACTTACAAATGAATGAAGCTTGGGGTTACGAAAAAGATAAGTTTTTGATGGACGAGGTCAGAGGTGCCTACCTTGAAGCATTTGACGAAGTTATTTCAAATTAAGCTGGAGAAGAAAAATATGAAAAAATTGGTTAACAACGCTCTCATCGCACTAACAATTATCCCTTTGCTGGGTTCATGCGGAAAATCGGATTCAGGTGATGGAATCCAGAGAGATGAATTTGATGAAGGGTCTCTCGATGGCTCAACTATTGATGGGCAATACCAGGCGAAGTTCTTCACTCTTAATCCACAGGTCAATGGAACAATCCCGGGCTCTTTAACTCTATTTCGTGATGGCGACAAGCTCATGACTTATGTAAGACTTTTTGCTGGAAAGCCAAAGGCCTGGCATATGCAGGGTATTTTCCTGGGAAGACGCTGCCCTGATTTGGGAGATGATGTTAACCGTGACGGATTTATTGACATTGAAGAGGCCATGCGGGCGACTGGGGAGATGATTGTTCCTTTAGATGCTAACATGAATTCTCAGACAGCAGGTATGAACTTCTATCCCGTTGCAGATCTTTCCGGTTACTACCACTATGAGCGAGTTGCTTCTTTCGAAAGAATGTTTGAAGATCTTCGCAAAGAAGATAAAAATCCTGATGACCATATTGCCAAGCTTGGTCCTGACGATAAATTTGGTTTCACTGGTAGGGTCTTTATGGTTCTGGGAGTTTCTGAAGACACAGTTCTTCCTGAGACTGTTGCTGGTCTGGGAAGAAGACGTGCATTTCAAACTCTGCCAATCACTTGTGGGATAATTAAACCTAGTAATGTCACTCCGGGGACAGTGTACACTGGAGAAATTCCGGGGCCTGTAGCAGAAGTTGAAGAAGGTCAGGATCGACCGGCACCTTACGAAGATAATACTGGCGGAGCTTCCGGCGGGACAGTTTCCGGAACAACGGGAACCAACGATACCAACGATGGTGAAGTCGGAGACCAGGGAGGAGCAACTTCAGGAGAGACAAGCGGCGGAACTTCTGGTCAAACAAGACCCCCAAGAACAACTGGTGGTTTTATCGGAGGCTTTATTGGAGGTAGCTCAGGCGGATCAACATCGGGTGGATCTACATCCGGCGGTTCAACGACAGGGGGAACGACAGGAGAAACAACCGGTGGTTCTACTGGTGAAACAACTGAAGAGCCACGACGCGGAGGATTTATCGGAGGGTTCATTGGTGGAAGCTCAGGTGGATCGACGGGAGAATAAAACTTGAATATCAAGAAGGCCGGTTTACCGGCCTTCTTATTTTATTTAGCAATAAGTCTTCCAAATTTCCCTTCATCTGTACCTAAATATAAAAACCCATCTGGACCAGTTCTTAGAGATCTCCACCGATATTCAAGCGTGTTAAGTATCTGCTCTTCTCCTTCTACTTTTTTTCCATTCATAACGATTCTATGAATATGAGTTCCGGAAAGGGTGGCCAGAAAAATATTGTTTTTCCATGTAGGAAATTTATCACCTGTATAAAAGGTCATGGCCGAGGGAGAAATAGACGGAACCCAATAAGTAATGGGACTTTCATATCCTGACTTTTCCTTATTCCCTATCTTTGGACCCCAGTATTCTTTTCCATAGGTAACAAGAGGCCAGCCATAATTTTTCTTCGGAGCGATAAGGTTAATCTCGTCCCCTCCTTTTGGTCCCATTTCAGCTTCCCACAAATCTCCCGTTTCCGGGTGAAGAGCAAGTCCCTGAGGACTTCTATGTCCTAGAGTCCAGATCTCCGGCAATGCCATTTTGTTTCCTGCAAAAGGATTATCCTTGGGAACTGAACCATCTAAATTTAAACGAAGAATCTTACCTTGATGAAATTCTAAACTCTGAGCATGATTTCTCTCATCTCTGTCTCCCATGGTGATAAAAAGATGGCCTTTAAAATCAAATTCGATCCTGGATCCGTAATGGATATCATTTTCATTAGCTGCTTTACCGGAAAAAAGTTTTTTAACATTGATAAGCTTTTCTCCACTTAGAGTGGCAAGACCCAAGGCCGTGGTGGATGACTTTTCTCCAACAGGCTCGGAGTATGTGAAATAGATTTGTTGATTCTTGGAAAATTCTGGATGGACTCTGACATCAAGAAGCCCTGCCTGACCGGAGACATAGATTTTTGGTAGACCTGTTAATTCAACCACCTTTTTCGTCGTGGGATTAAATAGAATCATTTTTCCTGACCTTTCGGAAAGGATCACTTTCCCATCAGGAAGAAAGTCAAAGCCCCAAATAACATCATTCCGATCAAGTATAGATTCAAACCTTACATCCGACTGTTCCGCTACAGTTTTTGTTTTTAAAGGGGCACTATTACACGAACTAAGAATAAAAATGGAAAGAAAAAGTAACCGCACGATGAGCTCCTGATTGAGGGAATCCAGAGATTATAAGATCGTTACAAATACCTGTGACGGCTCACTGGGACGTAGGTTTTTTTTTAGACTTCTGTGCCTCTTTCTCACGGGCAATTTCGCGTTTGATTTCTTTCTGGACTTCTCTTTCAGTAATTATTTTTTTAAGTTTCTCAGTGCGGTTGGCCGCGGCAGGTAATGTAAGTGCTAATACCAAAGCAATAAACACAAGTTTTGTCATAACGACGCCCTTAATTATTGATCGGAAGTTTTGTTCATAATGTTACATATATTGAATATCTGGTAACATATTAATATGAAAAGTAATGTCTTCCTTTTTCCCTACAATCTAACTGCAATTGCAGTGCCGAAAATTATTATAAACAAACAAAGTATTTCAATTACATTCCAGAGGAGTCGTTAATGAGTGTTATGGACATTTTTCGCGAGGGTGGATTCATCATGTACCCCTTGCTGGTTTTTTCAGTTTTAATTTGGGTAGTGGCCATTCAAAAGTTTCTTTATCTCAATACATTTACTAAGCAGTATTTGAAAATGGATGAAGAAGTTCACCGTTCAATAACAGCAAATCGAATTGATGACTTTAAATGGATAGTAAAAAATGCGGCTCCAACAATTGCGCGCCCTCACGAGATACTGTTTGATGATATTTATCAAAGCAAAGAGGAAGTCTCTGACAAACTTCAACGACGTCTTTCAGAAACAACATCGAGTCTGAAGAAAAATCTTTGGATTCTCGGAACAATAGGATCATCAGCACCTTTCCTAGGTCTTTTCGGAACAGTTCTAGGGATCATGGATTCATTCCGTCAAATTGGTGTTTCAGGAAAGAGTGGATTTGCAGTTGTGGCAGGAGGTATTTCAGAGGCTCTAATCGCAACGGCAGCCGGGATTATCGTGGCAGTAATTGCAGTTATTTTTTATAACTACTTTCAAACACGGGTTAATGCAATTGTTCAGGATTTCCGTAATAAGGTTGAAGACACTGCTGAGTTAATTTTCTTATCAAAAAGAAACAGGAAGTAATCTATGGCCGGAAGTAACAGAAATAATGAGTCAGATGAGATCGTTGCAGATATCAACATGACTCCTCTTATCGATATCATGCTCGTGTTGTTGATCATCTTCATGGTGAGCTCAAGTGCTGCAATAGAATCGGGACTAGATGTTAATCTTCCAGAGACGAATGCGGTAAGTGATAAAACGGACGCAATCCTGGTTGTCTCACTCTCAAGAACAGGTGAAGTTGCAATTCTTGGGAATAAAGTCCAGCCAGATGAGATTAAAGATAAAATAGCTGCTGGGCTGTTAGAACTTAAAACAGACTCAGTGATTCTTGAAGGTGATGGCGAGTCCTCACTTTCAAAAGCAATGGAAGTTATGGATATTGCCAAACTGGCAGGGGCCAAAACTTTTTCCATTGCAGCTAAACTTAAAGACTAGTTAAGAAGGATTACCTATGAGCTCCAGAGTAGGCATTCAGGATAATATCGACGCACTTTTTAATAAACGTGCCATCTTTATTAGCTTTTTCCTCCATGCACTTTTTATGGTGTTAAAATTTCAGTTTGAACCCCTCAGAGTTGAGACTCGCGATGATGCAATCAAAGTTGAAATGAGTGTCCCTGAAGAGATTCTTAAAAAGAATAAAGCTTTGCAGAATCGTTCGGTAGTTAAAGAAGCTCCGGAAGTTGTAAAAGAGAAGCCAAAAGAAAAAGTTGTAGCGGGTACTCAAAAAGTCATTCCTAAGGCGAAAGAACTTGGAAACCCTAAAGACAAAGTTGTCAAGAAAGTTCAAAAGGGTGATCCGCTTAGTGGCAACAAAACTAAGTACATACCTGGAACAGACTTTCAAAAACTTAAATCCACTAATATTGGATCAGGTTCTGGTGGAGATAAAATCAAAACAAATACTCCCTCGGGCGGCTCAGGCGATACCTATAAGGGTATGGATTTTGCGGTTAAGTCTATGACGAACAACGCCCCTCTCGGATCACGCTTCAAAGTCAAAAATGCGGCAGATGACATGGGTGCTGGAGCTGGTGTCAGCGGAGGAATCGGTAGCGGGGCCGGAAAGGGCTTTGGAGACGGAACCATCACTGGCACAAGGACCGGAACTCTTGACCGCGCCAAAATCCTTACGAACGTTGGTAGTTTAACCGGCGAAACAGTGGGTACTATTTCTTCCAGTAAAGGATCTGAAGGATTATCTAAAAAAGGGACTATCCTACTTTCAGGTATGCCTCAGGAGACTGTAGTATTGGGGTCTATGGATCCGAAACTTATCCGTGATATCCTCATGCAATACATTTCTCAATTTCGTTACTGTTATCAAAAAGAACTTGAAAAAGGTGAATCTGTTTCGGGACAGGTCATCATGGATTTTACAATCAACCAATCGGGAAATGTAAAAAACGAGAAGATTACCGGCGATGCTATTCCTTCACATGTTAAAGGATGTGTAGCAGGAGTTCTCAGAGACATTCAATTTCCATCTCCTAAAGGCGGAGGAAATGTTGGTGTTAAACAACCCTTCAATTTCTATCCAAAAAGTTTATAGCCAGCGGGGGAT
>DLGL01000035.1:0-5819 GCA_002482685.1 Bacteriovoracaceae bacterium UBA7695
CTTCAAAGCCAACGTACCTCGCCTCAGCAAATGCAGCCATTTTATTTCTTTCAGTAACAAAAGACCGTTTTCCAAGTTTAAACTTTCTGATGAAAAATTCATTAAATGAACGGTAAGAATCACTTGGGTCAAGGGATGGTCTTGAGCCTGGTTCATAATCCTGAATAGGAATATTAAATTTTTCTATGAAAGGCTTAACCTTTCTATGACTGGATGGAAGATCCTGAAAAGCGCCATAAGCCTTTGAAAAAAACTTATTGGTAAAGGCACTTCCTAATTTTTTTCCGGCCACAGAGCGGTATAAAAATTTAATAAAGGCGTCCCCGTAGACCTTTTCAACTTCAGTCCTTCCCGTAACCCGGTTGAAGTACTTAATTTCAGGTGAATTGCTGACTATCGTCATTAGGGATTCCTCTTGGGTGATTTAACTAAAAATATTATACTTAGCTCTCTGAACAGAGTCAAAGTAAGGAGTCTTCAAATGAAACCAATTCTCTTTTTTTTATGCATGATTTTTTCAGTCGCAACCTGGAGTGCTGAACTACTTCAAGTTGAAACTAAGACTATTGAGATTTACCGTAAAGTTGTTCCCTCCACGGTAAACGTTTCAAACATTAAACTAGCACGAAATTTTTTCTACGGAGAAGTTGAGGTTCCTCAAGGGGCCGGGTCTGGATTTGTATGGGACGAAAAAGGTCATATCGTAACAAATTATCATGTAGTTCAGGGTGGAAATACCTTTGTAGTCACTTTCCATAACGATCCAAAACAGTACAAGGCGAGCATTGTCGGTACTGCACCTGAGAAAGATATTGCTGTTTTAAAACTGGATGAAAGGCCTGCGAAATTAACACCTATACCTGTTGGATCATCTAAGGATCTCCAGGTAGGACAGTATTCATTTGCCATCGGTTCACCTTTTGGTCTCGATTATACTTTAACTACGGGAGTGATTTCGGCCTTAGGTAGAAAGATTGATGGAATTGGCGGAGTAAAGATTAATAATATGATTCAAACAGATGCTGCTATTAACATGGGTAACTCTGGTGGACCACTCCTAGATTCTTCCGCCGCTCTGATTGGTATGAACACTGTTATTTTCTCAACAAGTGGCTCAAGTGCAGGTCAAGGCTTTGCTGTTCCAGTTGATACTATCAATCAAATAGTTCCTCAACTGATTCTCCACGGAAAAATAACTCGCCCAGGCCTGGGAATTGGCATTGTGCCTGATTCCACCAAGCAAAGAATGCAGATAAAGAAAGGACTTATTGTATCTTACGTTGATGAAAAAAGTGCAGCGGCCAAGGCCGGACTTAAAGGAATGACTCAGGATAAATATGGAAGAATTTATCTTGGGGATATCATCCTTACCGTAGATTCAAAAGAGGTCAATAACCTTGATGACATCTACCAGGTTCTCGAGAATAAAAAGATCGGCGACTTTGTTGATATTGAGTACCGTCGAGATGGTGAAAACTTTAAGGCAAAAATTAAACTTACCGGTGTAAGTTCTTAATTGCACCTTGCAGAGTCTCTTCTTTTTTAGCAAAACAAAATCTTAAAAAATTCTCTCCTTCAGTGGACTTCAAATAGAAAGCTGAAGGAGGAACAGTAGCAACCTGCTTCTCTCGAATGAGTTTCATCGCATAATCAACGTCTTTAAGATCAGTATGCTTCTTAATGGGAACCATCATGAAGTAAGTCCCCTTTGGAATGGCAAACTCAAATCCAAGCTTCTTCATCTCTTCGTAGAAGTAGTCTCGTTTTCCTTTATAAAGGGAAACAAATCCTGGAAGGTAATCGGGCAACTTCTTTAGTCCTTCCGCAACTGCCTCTTGCATCGGAGTTGAGACCGCAAAAGTGACATACTGGTGAACCAGGCGGCATGCATTTGTTACTTTTTGATTGGCGCAGATCCAGCCAATTTTCCAACCGGTGAGACCAAAGGTTTTTCCAGCGCTGGAAATAGTGATCGTCCGTTCAAACATCCCCTCTAAAGTAGCTGTTGGGATATGCCGGACTCCATCAAAGACTAAGAACTCATAGACTTCGTCAGAGAGTACATAGAGATCATTTTTAATCGCAACATTGGCAACGATTTGGAGTTCTTCTTTACTCCACACCTTGCCAGTAGGGTTGTGAGGATTATTTAAAATGAGAAGTTTAGTTTGAGACGTGATTGCTGCTTCAAGTTCTTTTTGATCAATCGTAAAATCAGGAGCGTGCATGGTAACAGGTTTTGGAATTCCTCCGGCCATCTTGATTGAAGCAACATAGGAGTCATAAAATGGCTCGAGAACAACAACTTCGTCCCCGGGATTAATAAGAGCGGTGATAACCAGGTAGATCGCCTCAGTGGCGCCCACTGTAATAGTGACCTCTGACTCCTGGTTATAATTCAGATTGTAGAATTTCTTGTAATAATTAGAAACTTCTTGTCTACATGAAGGAGTACCGTGAAAAGGAGCATACTGATTATGCCCTTCTTGCATCTTTTTATAGGCAATATCCTTAAGCCACTCTGGACCATCAAAATCGGGAAATCCCTGACCAAGGTTTACGGCATTATTCTCACGTGCAAGTCTGGAAATGACTCCAAAAATAGAATCTTTAAAGCCTGCAATTCGTAGAGCGGTATCTTTCATGAAATCCTCAAATTTGGATATTTATAGGCTTATAGCATCGGGAAAATACTTAATCAATTTTTAGAACGAACATTTATGAGCTTAAGATTGCGGTATAATCCCTGAACATAGAGATTACTCTCCGGCGTCGCAGGATCATCTTCCGAGCGGAGGGCCTTTCCTCGTCCCGTATAAAGGTAGCCAATCATTTCGATCATGTTGGCCTGGGTTATTTGCACTCTTTTGGGATTTACACTGTTATTCATAGCGATAGTTTTGATCGAAGAGAGCGCTTTCGATAGATAGATCATTGTGGCTATTGCCGAATTTTTAGGATCCGTAAGATTTTCTTTGGTAATTCCCGGGTAATGTTTCTTCAAGTCATCAACAGGAAGAATTTTGATCTGAGTAAAACCTCTGGATGTGTTAGATGCTTTATCTAAGTCACTTGCAGGTAAAATTTTATAGGCAAATAAATTTGTTACACTAGAAAGGAATTGCGCTTTACTCTCAGTCAAACTATCCCACTGCATAGATGCAAACTTTGCTCCAATGACAAGGCCCTGAGCATTTTCTTTAATTTTAAATTTTGTACTCTCACCAAAATCAGTCTCATTTCCCATGATAGCAAACGATAGGCGTGCCAGGTCATCATATTCATCATTGGTGAATCCATAAATCTTCATCAACTTCGCCTTCTCAGCTGCCAGCGTATTAACAAAAGTTCGTGTGGTAGGAGTAGAGACACTCTGATTAAGGGTGATCGTAATTGGCCTAGGAACAGGTTTAACTTTACTGTAATGATAAACTTCTGCAGGATTGAAGTTTTTACCATTGGCCAGTGAAGCAGGTATCTTTTTAACCTGAGTTAAAACAAGTTTCTTATCTTTAACCACAAAACCATTATGGGCCTCTTCTGGAAGAACATAAATCTGGCAACTAGGTTTAAGCCATTGAACGATTTTATCATAGTCTGATTTTTTTAGGTTACCACATGTCCCCGTTATACGACGATCCTGCGGATTCCCTGTGCCAAAACTTGAATAGCGACTTTGTAAATTCACGGGCACCTGGTGAATTGCGAAAACCTGATCACGTTTTTCTTCATCAACAACCTGAAGAATCCTGTTTTCGAAAGTTGTCTTGTAGTAAGGATCTTTTATGTGCGGTTGAGTTATGGTAAAAATTCCCGCTCCGGTAGAATAATTCGTAATTCTTTTCTCATAATTAGTCCACCGTCCGTACTTATCAGACTTTTCAGATCCAAGAAGTATTTCTGTTTTAAAAACAGGATTGCCGCCTTTTTTATTATAAACAGAAACCATCGCAGCTTTTTTGTCCACAATCGCATAGTGCTGGCAGCCCGGCGAAGGATTGTCTCGGTGAAAATTTAAAATCACTTCTTTGTCTGAGATAGAACTATAGAGGTTTCTTTGAGCACGGTCTGCGTTTACTCGGGGAGCGGACTGTCTGAATGGAGAATTGATGGAAAATCCTGTCTGGGAATCAAAAACATCATTTTTAATTTTGAAATACGGCTTACCATTTGCAAGAGCATTTGCTCTGAGATTTACAAATAGAGTTGAAAGCCCTTTGTAGCGCTCAGGTGTAAACTTCATGTTATACACCTCCGCCATGTGGTCACTTATTTCTTTAGCTGGATTTAGCTCTACTCCTGAAATGCTATAGAGTTTGTTATTAAAAATAAATGTCTCATCTTTATTAAGAATCGCTTTCACAAGTTGCATTCCGCCTGGAGTTTCAGGTCGAAAATTATTAAGAGCAGGATATTTTCGATTTTTTGGAAATTTTAAGTATTTACTTATAGCGGCTTGAGGTGAAATCGATTTACCAGTGGACCGTTCATGCAGCTGTCCTTTGTATTCAAAGACCTGACTTTTATTAAGTATGGCATCCGCCATGGCCATTTGAAACTCTTTATCAAATTTACTCCAACCAGCACGGGTCCTCTTGGGATTATCTTTTATGATAATTGCTAAAGGATCTTCAATAATAAGTCCAGTTTCTGACCCATAATATGCTTTGACGGTAGAAGTGGTTTTAGCCTTCGGAGGCAGAGGCATTTCAAATTTACCAAAAGGAAAAGGTGACCCTTTGATGGCGGCCGGTGCAGGTCTTGTCGCAACAGTCTTCGAATTATGTTCAACTGTAGGTTGAACAACAGGTGGAGACCAGACTGTTTTTGAGACCTGCTTAGTACCAGATCTCGTAATCCTAACTGAAACAGGTGGTGTGGTTTTAGACGCCTGTGCCATTCCTGTTTTTAGCCAGATGTGCCCATAACCAAGATTATCAAGTAGAGTGTCATCACTGGGAAGAGTATCATTTACGACCTTCATATAAATCTCAAGTGCAATTTGATTTAACTCATCATCATCCTGACAAACATTAGTGCACTCTGCGGGAAGCTTAACTTGAGAGATGAAATCAAAAAGACTCGCCTGCATTTTCTCAATATTTTTTTCGAGACCATCTTCCCTCAGAGCAAGACTCAGCTTGTTTTCATCCTTATTCAAACTCGGACTGTAGCTTGAGTTAATTAATTTCAAAAAATTGAGCATGGACTGGGGAGATTTCCTTGAAAGCAATCGATCATCATAATGACCATTTTTTACTGAAGACTTTTCAAATTTTGCTAATATCCCCAGAAGTTTTAAATCTGAAATATTAAGAACAAATTTTTCGTTTTCTTCACCAAACTCTTTCCCCAGAAAGTCCTTTAAATAAGGAGCTATTTCTGACAGGGTGGCTCTTGAAAGTGGCTGCGCCTCGAAGGAGTCTCTTGCGGCGATAAAACCAGCATCAGTAGATGTATATTTTTGATCTAATAATGAAATGATGGTGTTTTCAACGGAATCTAGTTTATCGTTATCGTCTTGTCCTTGCGCTTTCAAGTAAGCCCAGGCGAGTCGGTGAAGAGTCAGCTCGCCCTGCAAGGCCAGGAACTCTCCGGCCTTCTCTTCAGTAATTTTTCCTTCGCCATTAGTGAACAACTCTTCAAGAGCAGTCTTACAATTTTCAGTTGAGTCGACCTCAGCATATGTCATGCTTGAAATAGTGATGAATAGTAAAAATAGGAAACGTGCGGCCATGCTTACGTATCGGTATTTCAAGGACTTAACTTTAGAAATTGACCTACTCTTTAGGGTCCATGGCATCCCGGACGCCTTCCCC
>DLGL01000035.1:5867-13256 GCA_002482685.1 Bacteriovoracaceae bacterium UBA7695
TATTAAGAGTAAAAAAGAGCGCAAGTGATGGATATATGGCGAGCCACCATCCCACAGTAAAGTGCTTTTGCGCCTGATTTAAAAGCTCGCCCCAGCTTGGTGTAGGTGGTGTGAGGCCAAATCCCAGGTAATCCAAGCTAGCCAAAGCAGTTATGTTTCCGGCGATAACAAAGGGTGAAAAGGTAATGATCGGTGAGAGGGAATTCGGGAGAAGATGCTTGAAAAAAATTCTTCCATGCCCAGCACCAAGTGCTCGCGCAGCCTCAATAAATTCTTTTTTTCTATTTTTTAAATACTCGCCGCGGATATAGTAGCTGATACTAATCCAACCGAAAATACTTGAGAGGAAAACCAGTAAAACTAAAGTGGGTTTAAAAATCGAAATAATGATGATGAGAAGAAAGAACTGAGGCACCGTGGAGAGCACTTCAACCACCCGTTGACCCCAGAAATCCACACGACCTCCGAAGTAACCCATGATTCCACCAAGAAGTGTCCCGACAATGAAAGTAATGATCCAGACTAAAAAGGCAAAACTTATGGAATACCTCAAACCATAAAGAAGTCTCGTAAAAATGTCCCGCCCTCTATCATCTGTTCCCATCCAATTTTCTGCAGTCGGTTCTGAAGGGTATGCATCGACTTCATTGTTAGACTCGTAAGGATTCCACTTAACTACCGGCCAGATGATAAAGTCTCCACGATCTTTATCGATGGAAAGGTTACGATAATCTGTAATCAGGGACTTTTCATCCCCAAAGACACTAGGGTGGTAATCTGAAAAAACCGGGTAATAGACCTGATTATTAAATTTTAAAATTAGCGGCTTACTGTTCGCCCAAAATTCAGCGGTAAAACTCAGAAAACAAGAAAAGCCTATAAGCCAGCAAGAAAGAACTGCCAGTTTACGGGATTTAAATCGTTTCCATTTTTTTAACGTGTCATCATTTCTGATGAATTTCTCTATCATGTGAAATCAATCCTTGGGTCAACTAGTACATAGGCAAAGTCGGAAATTATATTTCCAAGTAAAAACAAGGCACTCTGAATAAAAACCAATCCCATGATCACATTGTAATCGCGGGAAAGAATACTTTTATAACTTAGTAGTCCAATACCATCTAATTGAAAAATTGTTTCCAGAAGTAGAGACCCTGCGAAGAAAACGGATAAAAAACCACCCAGGCCGGTCACAATCGGAATGAGAGCATTTCTAAGAGCATGCCTCATATAAATTACTTTCTCACTTACACCCTTGGCGCGGGCCGTTCTGATGTAATCTTTTTTAATTTCTTCAATGAGAGAGTTTTTCATCAGTATAGTCAGACTGGTGAAAGATCCAATGGTGTAGCAAACCAAAGGCAAAGTAAAATGATGAACCCGATCCATAAATTGCTGCCAGCCATTTAATTCATCGTACATTTCAGACTGAATTCCTCCAATCGGAAAAATTTCCCAAAAACTGCCTCCTGAAAAAACAACGATTAATAGGATTGCGAGCATAAATGAGGGTATAGAGTAAAAAACGAAAAGAATAAAGCTCGAGGACATATCAAAAAAGCTACCATGCTTTATGGCCTTAACAATACCCAGAGGAATAGAGATGATATAACTGAGCAGGAGTGAAATGATTCCAAATTGAAGTGAGACTGGAAATTTACTCACAATAACATCAAGGACAGGTTCTTCGTAAGTGAAGCTCTCTCCAAAATTCAATGTGGAAATATTTTTAAGCCATAGGAAGTAACGAATGTGCACAGGCTTATCAAATCCATACTGCTTTTTGAGCGCTTCCATAATTTCGTTGGAAACTCCCTGAGTGGATCCACGATTACTGGACTGGGCTACTGATCCCCCACCATCTCCGCCTCCAAAACGCATTTGCTGAATTTTTTGCTCGATAGGTCCGCCTGGTGCCATATTAATGATGGCAAAAACGACTATCGTTACACCAATGAGTGTAGGAAAGAGAATGGCCAGACGTCTTAGAAAGTATTTCAGCATATTATTTTATGGCCCAATATTGCTGACCAATTCCATATTTAAACGAATCTTTTGGCCGCTTCACCCGCTTGGTGGTGGCATAAAGGGAGAATTTGGCGTTCGTAAAAAAAATGTAAGGATAGTCGGCCGAAATCAGTGAATGAACCTTTTGCAAAAGTGGTATTCTTTTTTCTTTCTCGTAAATCTTTCTCGACTCATCAATTAAACGGTCGACCTCTTTATTGGCATAGCCAATAAAATTAGAGCCCGTGCCAGCGAAAGAAGATGAGTGCCAGACTTGTTTTGGATCCCAGTCAACGCCAGCTGGCCCCCAGGCTAATCGGACAGCATCAAAATTTCTTTCTTCGAGAAGTTTAATGAATGAGTTCCATTCAATATTTTTTAGATTGACCTCGACCCCAGCTTTACTTGCATCTTCTTTGAATACAGTTAGGTATTTCATCATCTCTTGAGTTGGTTCGAGAATTGTAAATGAGAGGTTCGTTTTTTTACCTTTTATGACTTTGTCCAATATTCCATCTTTATTGGAATCTTTCCAACCAGCAGCATTAAGAATTTTCAAAGCTTCCAGAGGAGCATAAGGAGTGGGTTTAACATTAGGATTAGCATAATCCGATTGAATATAGATAGGTCCTGTCGCCTGATTAGTAAGATTATATTCAAATTTTTCAACGATCATGGGAAGGTTAAATAACATGCTAAGAGCTTTTCTCACCTGAACATCACCCAAAATGGGATGTTTGAAATTGAAGGCAATAAAGTTATAACCCTTAGGTGCCTTATTCTCAGTCTGAACTTTATCTATTTTATTTTCCCATATTTCACCGACAGTTTTCTTAACAAATCCATCAGGTCTTAATCCCAGGAAATCGATATCCCCTTTTTTCAATAATTCCAGGGAGACATTTTCTTCACCTGAAAACCGCAGAACTAACTTTTTAACAGGCCAGGTATCTTTTTCTGTATCAGCAGTATTTCCCCACCATTCAGGGTTTTTCACGAGGATAATCTTTTGACCTTTATCATACTTGGTGAACATGTAGGCGCCTGTGCCCGTTAGCTTCTTACCAAATTCTTTTTTATTCTCAGGCTTACCATAGAAATGCTTTGGTAAAACCTGAATGCCAGCACATACATCAAAATTTTGAAAGTAATCATCTTTCACAATAAAACGAACATTGTATTTATCAATAACTTGAACTTCCTTAACAGCTTCGTAATATGAGCGCAGCTGAATGGCCTTAAAATCATCGGTAAAAATAACATCATAAGAAAATTTCACATCTTCCGCTGTAAACTCAGTTCCATCGTGCCACTTTACTCCTTCACGAAGTTTAAAATCAAAAGTTCGTTTATCTTTTGAAATTTTCCATTCAGTTGCCAGAGCAGGCTTCCATTCATAGGTATCTAAATCGTGTTCAAGAAGGCCTTCAAAAATGTACCCATGAAGCGCCTGAGAATATCCATCCGAAGACGAGAGCGGACTTAGAGTACTTGGCTCTCCACCAATGTTATAATAAAGTGTATTAGAAGATTTTTTGTTATTTCCCTGACAACTCAAAATAGCTGAGAGTATTACAACGAGAAAAACAAGCTTCCTGCCTGTAGAAAACATAGAGACTCCTTCCATTATTTGCGGATGTAGAGGGCCGGATCAAGGGACCATCTATCAAGCTTAAGATTATGATCATCAACTCTGTAACTTTCCAACTTAGTATCAATCTCATTAACACGGGCTTCTGAATTTTTAAACTCAGTAAAAGATCGCGACTTATCTTCTTCTACCGAAGCCAGTTCTTTTTGCCATTCTATTTCTAACTTTTGTCTGAGAATCTCATAGCGTTTATTAACTGCTTCCACTTTTTCTACATGTCCATCAAGCTCACGTTTATGTCTTTCTTTTTTAGCAGTCATGGCCAGTCTTTTCTTTAGCAGGATCTCAACCAGTTCTTTCGCAATTTTAACATTCTGCTCGAGATCAGGACTCTCAAAATGCAAATATGTGCCTGATGTAAAATGAACTTCTTTAATACAATTATCGAATTCTGGTATTCTCAGAAGTAGGTAGTCATTAGTTCGACCTTCAACCAGAGCAACACACCGATGATCGGGGTATGTTTCATTCCAAAATTCTATCCGGTCTTTGCGATTGAGAAACTTTATATTAGCAAAATCGGTTCTAATACGGGCCAGCTTGGCCTTAGCATTCAGTCGTGAAATGCGCCCGGAAAAGACGGTCGCGTACTCATCTTCTTTTTTTTCATTCTGCGCATGACTTTCAAAACTCGCGCTCAAAAAGTAGACTGCAAAAATGGTGAAGATTATTAAGTGCTTAGGCATAGATTCTATTATGCCATGGAGCTCATTATTTGGAAGAAAGGAAATAAAAATATGGGAGAGGTATTTACTCGGTGATTACTTCATTAAGATGATACTTGAGCGGAACTCTTTTTCATGCAAAGGCTCTTCATACTTCAGGATGCGCATCCCGGGGAAAAGTTTGATTAGTTCTTGTTCTTTGAGAAAATGATCCGGCGAAGAATCTCCACTTTTTGCGGAATCTCGGGTGCGTTCGCGAACAGTGAAGCCTTCATAGATCAAAACTCCACCTGGCTTTAACCAGGTTTTTATTTTTTCAACCATGCTACGGTCGACCCAGTAGAAACAAATAATTGCGTCATAGGTATTGGGAAGAATTTTGTAGTCTTTTAAAGAGGCGACGACACCCTTAATTTTCACGCCAAATTCCTGGGCAAGAAGATAGGATTTTTTTACTGCAACGGAACTCAAGTCTACGCCTGTTACTTTATAACCTTTCTGAGCAAGAAAAACGGCATTCCGTCCTTCCCCCATCCCCATATCCAGGACGGCTCCTTCATAAGGAATATACTGATAATTTTCGGCCAGAAATTGAGCAGGAGATTTTCCGAAAATGAAAGTGGGTCGGGCGTAACGTTGATCCCACTGGGTTTTCGAGTCTTGTGAGACTTTAATTCCAGATAATTGCTGGAAGCGGCTTCCAGATATAGGATCCCTTCCGAAGGCCGAGAAAGATAAGAGTACGAGTAAAATTATTTTCATGTCTCTTGAGAAGTATCATCTTCCATCGAAGTTGAAAAGTCAGATCCAAAAGTCTCAGATTCCAAAGTATCTGGTTGGTCAATAAACAGGGGTTTGTGGGTCTCAGTTTCTTCTCCATCAATACCTAATTCTGCATCCAGATAAAGATTTAGTGTCATGAGAAGTTTTTCCATTTTTCTAATATTGCGGGAAATGAAATCTTCAACTGTATTAGGCATATCTTCAGTTTTAAAAAGATACCACTTCATTTCTTCGACGGGTGTGTAAAATTGATCAAGAGTCGTAATGAGTTCCGTACTACAACTCATAAGACTTTCCAGTGAAGTATCTTCATAACGATTATCAAAAATCATTGGAAAATGTTCACGAGTCCGCCTGAGAGCAAAGATTTCCAGATACTCTAACTTTCTTGTCTTG
Source organism: Bacteriovoracaceae bacterium UBA7695 (assembly GCA_002482685.1). GTDB lineage: Bacteria > Bdellovibrionota > Bacteriovoracia > Bacteriovoracales > Bacteriovoracaceae > Peredibacter. The sequence continues at coordinate 11,370 of DLGL01000035.1, forward strand.
ATGCGATTAAAAACATTATTGGCGTCGATTTTAAGCAGCATCAAAACCCGTTGAGTTTTTTCATCGTTTCGACTTTTCATGCGGCTCCCTGATTTTGAACTGATTTTTTACCGCCAGGCCAAACTGTGCGCTCATCAGTTTTGAGCTGATGATACTTACTGATTTTGAGAGACATACTTTTTGCATCGAGAGGATACCGCAGGAAATAGTAATTTTTGAGAAGAAGATACAGCCTCTGGTCATTGAGTTTTCCAAAACCAGACATGTGCATAAATGTTAGTCGTTTCGATTTAAGAATAAATTTTAAAAATCCGCGGATTTTTTCATTATAAATTTTGAACTCACGTGTATCCGTTACTGAGCACAGGATAATAACCTGTTCCTGTTCACTTAAGGCCACTAGTGATTGGATTTGGTCCATCTTCACCGGTACGAGCATAAAACCTAAATCTTTGAGGTGCTTGTCAAAAGCGTAATAAGCCTTGGGTAAGGCGTCTTCTAGACAAAGGAAAAAAATGAATGGTGTCGATGTTCGAGCATTTTGCATGACACCTGATCGGAATTTACAGGCGTGACTTAAACCAATTGAAAATTTTCCTGACAAAACTAATCAACAATCCGCCGGCCAGTGAGATCAAAGCATTTAAACTCAGCCCAGAGGATGCGCTCACAGAAGAGATACTCCCACAGCTTACGGCCTGTGCATCTCCTTCATCAGTTTCGTAGGCCAAAGGAGACACGTACCTGGTGATCTGACGATTTTCCGTGATGTCCCATGCTTCCCGGATGCCGTTAATATCGTCAGAATGTAAACCCAGATACCAGGTTTGAAGAGTAGGTGCCATAACTGCCTGACCCACATCAGAATGATCGAGCCCCATGGTGTGTCCCAACTCATGGGTCAAAGTTGTTCGAAGCAGAGCATCGTCTTGGTTAAAGGCATGTCCGCCGTTGATGATAATTTCGGTTTTTGCGAAGTAAGGGCCATTGGTGTAGCGAACGGCCACAGCTAAAACTGAACTGGGATCCATCTTCGTTTCTTTTGCAAAATTGGTGGACCAGCGAATTATATTTTTAGTGCCTGAGCCAACATAATCCCAAAGTTCATGACCAGATCGAGTTTGCCACTCATCTATAGCGGCCAGTGCCAGACTTTCAATACGGGCCTTACGTGAGGCATCGTTATCAACAACCATGATGTTGATAGGCATGGACTGCCAATAGAAACCATTTGTGAAGTCATTGGTAAGCCTATAGGCCCAAGCCGTTGAGCTAAGTAGGGAGAAAAGTATTAGAATTTTAGACCACATAGTTTTTCATCCTGAAAGACAAGGTGTTTATATTTTCTCAACCCAACACACACGGCCGTCTCGTAGTTGAACGCGGTAGTCCTCACCTTGTTCAATTTCGAAAGGTCCATGCTCTAACATCTCAACTGCAATTTGATCTTTCACGTCGCCTTTTTGAGTAGAGAGGTTTTTGAAGATCACAGATTGCGTTGAAAAAGCACTGCTGCTTCCAACGCTTTTAATCACATCTTCAACTCTCCCCTCAAATTGCACCGGACAATCGACTTTACCAATAGTCACAGTAGCAAAAGAAAACGAGCTCAATAAAAATGCAGCGAGTATTAAAGGCATGCCTGTCTCCTTGGCATTCGATCTAAGCGGTAAACCTGCAATCCTTGCGGGTCTTCCTTGAGTGATATGATTGCACGGTTTGTGCCAAATATTAGGGTGGCTAATTTGACCTAGTTGGGAGCTAAACTGGTATGGTCAGGGACAGAAGGTAACTGATTGTTAAAATTATGGAATAAAAAAGGGCACCGCTAGGGTGCCCTTCTGGAGTCGTTTTGCGTGTAGGCAAAAATTACATCATGCCGCCCAT
>DLGL01000064.1 GCA_002482685.1 Bacteriovoracaceae bacterium UBA7695
TGTGGTAGCTCCAATCGTGCCTCCAACAGAGCCTGTGGTAGCTCCAATCGTGCCTCCTCCATCTTCTTGCTCACCATCTGTTTCGCCAGAGTCTTCACCAGGAACTCCCGCGATTATGGTTCCACAGGCCACAGGAATCAGAGAAGTTGTTTGAGGAATCGGGGTATTAATAGTTTGGATGTAAGCTTTCACGACATAACTTTTTCCTGTGAGATTGACCCCATCTCCATTTGAGGGATCGGCCTGGTTAAGTTCCGTAATTAAGGATTCTACTGAACTCGTGTCCGTTGAAGTTTGATCTTTAAATTCAACACTGCTGGTAGTGATATCAGGCGGCGGGTAAGTGGCAGCAATTTCTGAACAAGAGAGGTTACTAATACTTCTCTGTCCTATCATAAGTGTATGCGGTATTTCTGAAAGTGTGGTGGACGTAGTAACATCAGTTTGGTTGATATCAATCACAACGTTTCCACGTACCGTCCCTACCGAACTAGATAGGCTTTGAAGTGTTACGGAGTATGCATTTTCTGAATTATTGCCTGAGTTCTCATCAGAATCCTGGGCCTGAGGATCATCCCAATAATCTTCATCAAAAGGACTATTATCTCCACAAGCACTAAGTGAAAGTAAAAAAAGAAATAAAAATGGTCTTATATTCATAGGGCCTCCGTTACGAATGATCCTACGTAACGGAAGCCTTGAGCACCTGAATTATGCCCTAATATTTTGTGAAGATTTTGTATTCATATGACGGCGCTTCCAAGAGAAAGCCCCAGTGAAAAAGAAGATAGAAATAAAGGTGTGCACAATGTGATCCACGGTACCAAGTTCGATAAAACCTGGAGCATAACGAACTAGAAGAAGATCTCTCCCTTCATATCCCACTCCCGGCATGCCAGGCTCTCCGAGAGCAAACCCTGCTATAGCATTAAGTGCGAAAAATATTCCGAGTGCTAAGTCTGTATAATAGGCTTTTTTACTATCATTTGATGTCGCCGCCCATATCGCAACAGCACCACCTCCAGAAAGTACAAAACTATGCATGACACTTAGGTGAAGCCCCATAAATTCAGGATATAAAAACCCGGCCAGACCAATAAGAATCATCAGAGATCCAACAGCGATCGAAACTGTTTGTGTGTAATTTTTTTTGCGAGGTGATGACCTGTTAAATTGTTTTTGAGCAATTGTTGTAGCCATGATGTCCTCCTAGACGAAACGATAACTATTGATGAATAAAAGCGTTATGGGTCTCCAGAACGCTAAGAAGTTCAATTTTATTTAAAGGCTTGGTCAGGTAAGCCCTCACACCATTGAGGTCATGTGTTGCTTCAGGTAGAGATCCTGAAATCATTATGAGTGGTGCATGAGGATAGATTTTAAGAATTTCTTCTCTGAACTTGTATCCGTCCTGCACGGGCATGCTGACATCAACTGTTATAAGGTCCGGAATTTTTCCCGTATTTTTTATGTGCCTGATGGCTTCTTCACCATTACGGGCCGTACTCACAAAATAACCTTGCTCCACAAAAACTTCTGCTAAGAGCAACCTAAAATCAACTTCATCATCAATGATGAGAATTTCTTTTTTTGGAGGTCTCATAATTTATCTTATTCCTAGTGGTAAATGAGTCTGGACGAACTTTGAGGCATTTGATTTACGAAGTTCTGTTTAAACCAGTGACGGTTTGAACCGACATTCTCATTACTTGTTTCATTCAGAATGTCCCAATCAGATTCATCTTTTTTAATGGCCGCATCCGTTCCCTGATTTGGCCAGCTCTTCTTGATGATTTCATCTAAATTAGAAATATCCGTAGAAATAGTAAACATGATTGCCTCCTTGCTTCATGAGATCTCCCCCTAACTAAGCAAACTAACTGCCAGATTTGATATATGTAGTATTGCAGTGTTAGGAACTAAGACTAATCAGTTCAGGATAAACTTCCCCGGTCCACAAGGGGCATTCTGCCTGTACTAAAGATATCAGGAATTCAATAAAGAATAGCGGTGTAAATGAGTCCTGGGCTCTGAGGAAAAGGAACCGCCTTAACAAGTATTTCACTATGGGGCCCATCCATGATCCATCCATAAACATCCTGACCCAATTGAAATGAGAGGAAGAGAAGAACTATCCCGGAAGTTGTAGTAATAATCCGCAAACTTTTAGCGTTGGAAAAAAGTGGCTTCATGTACGAAGAGGCACTTGATAGAAATAAAAACCAAATCAGAGAAAAACAAGCTGCTCCGAACCCAACAAGAAATCGATCAGCTAAAAGTTCATATTTTGTGGAGTAGCCTCCAATTAGAATGAAAGCATCCAGATAAGCGTGGGGATTGAGAATACTAAAAGTGACCGCTAGAATCACGCTTCTCTTCAAGGTTCTCTCTAGTAAATCCTCTTTCTCTTCATCCAGCGTCTCCGTTTTTTGAAAGATTTTACACAAACCGTAGCGCACCAGAAAAAAAACACCAATAACACCGATAATTATTTTCAACTGAGAGAATGCAGAAAAAAGCGTGCCCGCTCCCGCCACTCCAAGCATGATCAGCAGAAGATCACAAAAGAAGCATACGAAGGATACTGGTAATGGATGCTGTTTTTTTAATCCTGATTCCAGGACGAAAATATTCTGCGCACCGAGAGCAAAGATCAGACTTGCTTGTAAGAATAAACCTTCTAAAAATAAGCCTTGCATTTGCTCCCCCTTTAATCCGTCGTAGGGCTTACCGAATATAGAGATCTCCGGGATGGCTTCCACCTTTATTTAAAGTGAAATTTTGCATCCATTATGTTAGAATAAAGGTATTGAAAAATTCTCTACTTTACTCCTCATTTAGAGTCCTTCTTCTTGCTACTGCGCTACTTGTCACAGGTATCCACTTACATTTATTAAACAGTGAAGCTTCTTTTTCTCATGCTTTTCTCTCCCAAAGTGTGGATGAGAAATTTGAGCATTACGATGTTGTGCATCTAACACCTCTTAGCATTAAAAAAACGACAAAATCTCCACAAACAATTTTAAATGGATGGAAAATTGTCTATTCCTCGCCTTCTCTTCACTCTTCGAGACTTTCTTTTGTTAACAGACCAGACAGCTCTGATTCATCACATTCCATTTTAAACGCGCGGGGTCCTCCCATCGTCTAGTATCAGCGGATATCTTTCAAAGTTTCTGATTCTTCTAAAGGACGATTCATGCACCTGGNNCCCACTTATCAAAGATCTTGCAGTTATTCTAGCCGTTGCTGGGATGATGAGTTTTCTCTTCCGAAAAATTAAACAACCAGTTGTCCTTGGCTATATTTTAGCTGGAATGATTGTCGGTCCTCATACACCTGATGTTCTACTGGTCACCGATGTCCCCAGTATTCAGACTTTGGCCGAACTGGGTGTAATTTTTTTGATGTTTACCTTAGGGCTAGAGTTCAGTTTTAGAAAGCTTGCCCAAGTTGGCTTTTCGGCAGTTATCACTGCAACTTCCGAAGTCGCTTTTTTCCTTTTTGCCGGTTACGGTGTGGGAATTCTATTAGGCTGGACGCAAACTGAAAGCATATTCCTAGGGGCCATGCTTTCAATATCTTCGACAACCATCATCATAAAAGCATTGGATGAGATGAATCTAAAAAAACATCGATTCGCTCAGCTTATATTTGGTGTGCTCATTGTGGAGGATTTATACGCAATCCTGATGCTTGTAGGTCTTTCAACACTTGCGCAGGAACAGACTTTCTCAATTGTTAGTCTCTCCTTTTCAGCACTTAAACTTCTCTTTGTTGTAGGGAGTTGGTTTATCACAGGTTTTTTCATCGTTCCGAAGATGATTAAGTACGCTGGTAAGGTAAGTAATCCCGAAATGATAACTATCATTTCAATTGGCTTTTGCCTGGCCCTGGTGGTTCTGGCCAATTCATTTGGCTATTCTCCCGCTCTAGGAGCTTTTATCATGGGATCAATTCTGGCCGAGACCAGTTTAATTCATGAAATAGAAGAAAGAATGGAGCCTCTTAAAGATATGTTCGGGGCCATATTTTTTGTTTCCATTGGTATGTTAATTGATCCAAAAGTTATCAGCGAACATATTGGTCTGATTGCATTTTTAAGTCTTTTTACTATCATCGGAAAAATTCTATCGACCTCATTTGGTGCCGTCGTATCTGGCCAGACACCTGGCCGATCGCTGCAGGTAGGTTTGGGACTTGCTCAAATTGGTGAGTTTTCATTCATTATAGGAGGACTAGGGGTAGCTCTCAATGCCATCAATAAAGATATCTACCCGGTTATAGTAGCAGTTTCACTGGTCACAACTTTTACTACACCCTTTTTTATTCGCGCCTCGATACCTCTGGGTCACAGTCTTGAAAAAAAATTGCCTGGTAAATTTAAAATCCTTCTGGACAGGTACGGACTCTGGATTGAGCACAATAAGACTCAATTGAGAAGATTCGAGTATAAGGGACAAATTATTATCCGCTGGTTAATTAGCGGAATGATGATGACATTAATTTTCTTATTAAGTCGCCATTTTGCCGGCCAAAAACTTAATGATTTTGGTATTTTAGTTTTCTTTATCCCTCTCCTTTTATCCTTACCCTTTATCTGGTCAATGCTATTTGGGCACAAAAGAATTCTTGCGAGATTGAACATCGTAGAGACCAACCGACTCCCGGTTATCATCTCCCCCCTGCTCACCGTTTGCTGGCTCGTAGGATTAAGTGCCCTCTTTTTTCCTCTTCGCTACGTTCTTCCTGTCTGTGTTGTATTCCTGACATTTTTTATTGGGCTAACTTATAAAAGACTTGAAACTTCCTACCATTGGTTTGAAAAAAACTTCATGGATTCATTTGCTCAAAAGAAACCGGACGAATCTGAAATTTTTAGGCACCTAGCTCCCTGGAACATTCATTTAGTGAACATAAGGGTTCATGCAAACTCTCAGCATGTGCAAAATACATTAATTGAAGCGCAGTTGCGATCTCGTTTTGGGGTCAACATTGTTGCAATCCGCAGAGGGCTGGTTAATATTGTGGCTCCAGGACCACATGATACGATCTTACCCGGAGATGAAATGATTCTTCTGGGGACGGATGAACAAATTGATGGAGTGAGAAAAGAGCTTGAAAAACCAACTCTTGAAACAGGTTCGGTCCAAACCATTGGTGACTATGAACTCCGCTACCTCTCCGTGAATGAGATACCAAAACTTCTTGGTAAAACCATCAGGGAATCAGGTCTTCGGGAAAATTTCCGAACGATGATAGTGGGTATTGAGAGACAAGGAAGTCGGATTATGAATCCTGATACGGATTCGGCCCTAGAGGAAGATGATAAAATATGGTTAGTGGGAGTCAGAAAAGACATTGAGAGACTGCTTAAACTAGAAGCTTAACAGTATTAATTTTTGAAACAAATACCTTTAATTTTTTCCTGCCCTATAATCATGCTGGCACCGTGATAAACCCGGCGAGATGTTGTGGTCACAGTAAATGTATCGGTCACAAAAACCAGCGGGCTGGATCCTGATTCAACCTCTTCATGGTAGGCGACACTCACTTCATGCTCCTGCCCCAGCCATTCAAGCCTATAGACTCCTTCCACACAAGAGAGCTTCAGAGGACTTATTTTGCGACCGTACTGCATACGACATTTTAGTTTTTGAGGACTATCAGTGATTCCATCCACTTTGCAGTCCTGGGCAAAACCCAAGAGAGGAAAAGCGAGCAAAATTAATAGGATTTTCATTCTTGAATTCTAAGGGATTAGTATCTAAAAGTGTTAAAAAGTGAAATTTCTATCATGCGTTTTTGGTCTGAACTTCATAGTTCAGATTATGGTGGTTCAAATATGCCTCTTTCTCATAGCTTATTGCCCGGTAAGCTTCCTGGTGGGACAGACCCTTTCTTCGGGATATGAAATATTCCCATAAATACCGGGCATAGAATTGAATAACTCCATCTCTTTTTATTTGATCCGAATGTATTTTCTCGTGATTTATCAGATGTTCGGCCGGGCTGGGCGAAGCGAAGAGTATAAAAGGATAAAGGACAATCCCTTCAATTTCAAAGCGCCGTAAAAATTTAACACCTTTAATTTTTATCATCAGACTCCATCAATCTGAATTTCATTTCTCCTCAAGAAAGGAAGATATTGAGGAGTATATACTACGATGTGGGAGGAAGACTCCATTTTCATTTCTGTGCTTTTGGCCCAGCATTTTAATTCTTCAATCTTTTTCATCATGCCAGCATAACGAGTTTTTCCTTGAAAGCGAAGTACGGCCACTTTTCGCGGTTTTAAATGCTCAAATCGTATTTTTTCACTGATCGGTTTCGGCGCTGTCTCACGTGTATGATAGGGAGGTAGGATGCAGCTCACTTCCCATCCATCCGGTCGAGATGTAAGCCTGAAAGGAATTTTACCTTGAAGCTTTTCTTTCTTATAGTTGTCACCTTGTAGATAACTCTCAAGGATTTCAGATCCTCGCTTAAAAGCGTCTTCAAATGGACCAGCGACCAATACTTTGGCCACCAGGATTTGTGGATAATCTCTTAACTCAAAAGCATCCTGCGATAATAATGTTTGATAACTGTGACCAAGCATAGTTACTCCAATTCAAAATAGTAGACTCCAAAAAGGCAATTTTCATCCTTCCAGTGCTTTTTAATGGTCCAGCGGGCCTTAGCACACATTTCTGTGAATTCTGAGACGCTATATTTATATGAACTTTCAGTGTGAATAGTTTCACCCTCATTAAAGCGGAAAATTGTTTCATTTACTTTAACAAGCTGGCCGACCTTGCTTACTAAGTGCATTTCAACTCTGCCAAGTTCCTCGTTGTAAATGGCTTCATGCTCAAAGTTTCTGCAATCAAACCCCGCACCTGTTTCTCGATTAAGGCGTGTTAAAAGATTCAAATTAAAATCAGCTGTCACTCCTTGAGGATCGTCATAGGCAAGTTTAAAGATATCAGGCCTTTTTTTAAGGTCCGCCCCAATTAATAAACCTCCTCCTCTTCCTACGACTTTTCCCATACGTTTAAGAAACTGCGTCGCTTCTGCCGGAGAAAAATTTCCGATAGTCGAACCAGGAAAGAAAATAACTTTTTTTGCTCTATCAGAATCAAGAGTTAAAGGGAGCTCAATTTCACCGCTAAAATCTGCACAAACGGGAATAACTTTCAGATCCGGGAATTCATCATGCAACTCATCAGTCATGCGCAGAAGAATCTCTTTCGATATCTCAATTGGTACATATCCCTTAGGATTTTCTAAATGAGGAATCAGATACCGTATCTTATCCCCTGCGCCACTCCCAGGTTCAATCATTAAAACTTCAGGTCCGATCATCTGAGAAATATCGGAGGAATATGTTCTTAAGATCTCCGTTTCCGCTCGAGTAGGGTAATACTCCTTTAAAAGGCAGATCTGTTCAAAGATCTCAGATCCTCTTTTATCGTAGAGTAGTTTTGGAGGCAGAGTTTTTTGAGTTTTTGAGAGGCCGGCCAGCACCTCTTTTAAAACAGTACTTGTAGAGGGAGCATGGTCTACTAAATCAATGTGTGCATTTTCAATCATGTTAAATCCTTGGCAAGTCTTATCCCTGCATACATCCATCGCATGTAAGGGTAGTAAAAGTTTCTATAGGTTACTCGATAGTGAGATTGCGGAGTAAGGACGCATCCTCCACGAAGAACGAACTGGTTACACATAAACTTTTCGTTATATTCGGAAAGACCATCACTTAAAGGTTTATATCCCGGATAGGGGGAATAAGGACTCATGGTCCATTCCCACACGGTTCCGTGTATTTGAGAGAAGGTTTCATGTGTGTTTCTTGAAGCCTGAGGCTCCAGTCCACTCGATTCTAAAAATTTTCCGATCACTGGCTCCTTCGAAGCAGCTATTTCCCATTCAGCTTCAGTTGGCAGCCTGCACCCTCTCCATTTTGCAAAAGCATGAGCTTCATAAAAACTCACATGGACTACTGGTGCATGAAGATCTAAAGGTGCCATTCCTGAAAGAGTCATGATCCACCATGAGTGCCCCTGCTTTTCCCAATATAAAGGATACTTCCATTTTTCTTTTTCTTTGTATTCCCAGCCATCTGATAACCACAGCAAGGGATTTTCATAGCCTCCAGCTTCTATAAAAGCGATAAAATCTTTATTTGTCGTCAGGTGCGATGCCATCTGGAAACTTTCAATCCATACCTGATGTTGGTTTTTTTCATTATCATAAGAAAATTTTTTATCATCAGCTGGAGCCCCGACTTTTACTAACCCTGCATGAAAGGTGTGCCAAACGGGATCGGGTTGAAATCCATGCTGGATCACTTCGCGTGAATAGGATGGTCTGAGAGGATTTTCAAAAAAATTCCTCTTAACATCCATGAGAAGTAACTCCTGATGTTGCTCTTCATGGTTGATACCGATTTCAAGAATTCTGCGTGCCACCTCAAGTTCTTTCCCTTTTAAAAAGGGAAAGAGATCGAGGATGTTCTGGGTAACAAAGTGCCGGTACTCAAAAATTTCTTCTATTGAGGGTCGTCCAATAAAGGCCCTGCCAGATTTGGGCAAATATCTCCCCGCACGCTTGTAATAAGAATTAAAAAGAAAATTAAATTCTTTATCAAAGCTTGTGTAGGATTTATCAAAGTTCTCAAGGATAAAATGCTCCAGAAACCAGGTCGTGTGTGCAAGATGCCATTTAGGTGGAGAAGTTTCCTCAGTGACAGAGATTACAAAATCTTCAGTCCCCAAGGGCTGGCAGAGATTCTCTGTTGTCTTGCGGACTTCTGAGAATTTTTTTAATAGTTCTGTATTGATAAGACTTTCTATTTGCATTAGGGCCCCAATAGATCGGACAAGGCCGGTCCTTCAATAACTTTCCCATGCGAATTAAAACGGGAGCCGTGACATGGGCAATCCCAACTTTTCTCAAGATCATTCCATTTCACGATGGCGCCTAAATGAGGGCATACGGCAGATTTAGTTTCATACTCGTCGCTTTCATTGTGATAGACACACGTTTTTAGAAGACCATCACGCATCAGACGACCTTCATCACTAGGAATATCGTGGACATTTTTTACATCGGCCGGTGTGATCCAGTCTTTGTACTGAAATGCGTTTATTGAATTATCTTTCAGGTACTCGGCCTTATCACTGAGAGCAAGCCTCGAAGGCTCAAATATATTTGTCAGATGATTGGATTTTCCTTCGATAAGATCCGGAATAATCCGGGAAGCAATGGTTGCACTGGTCATCCCCAGACCACTCTGACCGGTAACGATGAAAACATTCTTTTCTGGTCCCGGATTTTTTCCGATGTAGGCCATCCCATCAACTGGTTCAAAAACCTGTCCAGACCATTTCCAGGTCACTTCCCCTGCAACGGGAAAGTGCTCTCTTGCCCAACTAATGAGCTTGTCAAATGGATCCTCGCTCGGATTTTGTCCAGTCCTATGATCTTCCCCTCCTAAAATAAAAGTATTTCCCGATCCCCGGATGTACCTATAGGGATCGGCCGTATCCCACATAAGGGGAAGACTCATTTTATGCTTCATCTCAAAGCCTACAACGTAACTTCGATAAGCGGACTGTTTGGTATGAATGTAAAATCTGTTATTCACCGGCGAATCCGTGGCAACCACCAGGTAACGGGACTTAACCGTAAATCCATCTTCAGTGACGACTTTATGTTGCTCATCTTCAATGGAGAATTCTTTTACCCGGGAGTTTTCATAAACCAACACATCAAGTTCTTTCATTACACGCAGTAAACCCGCCATATATTTTACAGGATGAAACTGGGCTTGCTCAGGATAGAGAACTGCAGCTCCGAGGTGAGAAAAGGCAGGAATTGCTTCGACAAAAGAAAGGTTAAGTCCTAACTCACGCCCTAAGCTCACCTCTCTCTTTAGAAGATCATCATCATCCTCAGGTCCTAAAAAAAGATAACCATCTAGCCGTTTAAAATCACAGCTGATATTCTCCTGAATGATTGTTTCTTCAATTTCATCAATAGCCTCTTTATGAGCTAGTACAAACTCTTTTAAATCTTCCTTGTTGTGGGACTTGATCATCTTATCCAGCTGCTCTTCCGTTTGATAACTGAGATGAGCTGTAGTCCTTCCTGATTGTCCGCTTCCAATCCGCGAGGCTTCAAGAAGAACGACCTTGTGGCCTCTTTTTGATAATTTGTAAGCAATCGAGAGACCAGCTATCCCCCCTCCGACAATACAAACTTCCGTATCCAGATGGTCTTTTAATCCAGGGTAAAAAGGCATATGAACCTCATCCCACAGAGGAGAGGTTCGGTCTTTTTCTAAATCGCTCATAAATTTCTCCCGACATCTTTTCTAAACGTATAGGCCGTAAAAAGAAGAAAAGCTGCCATGATGAGATGAACAAAATGGTCCATGGATCCCAATTCAAAAACATTTGGGACCAATAGAAAGAGGTATTGATCTGCCTGAGCATTTCCTACAGAGGGATATCCGGGAGTTCCGATGATAAATCCGGCCGCACCTAAGAGGAGATATATTATCCCAAAAACGACACAAAACTTTAAGGCCGTCTTACTTCCCCCATAACCACAAAGGAGCGCCACAACACCTGAAACTAAATGAAATAAATTATGTGCCATACTCAGATGCAGACCAGCGAGTCCTGGAAAAATCATCCCAGCAACTCCTAAAAAGGAGAACGCCAGTCCAATACCTATGGCCGCTTTCTGAGGAACTGTCCTCTCCCAAGGTTGATGATCTCTATGAAGAATTGTTGCCATAACTGACTCCCTGTTATGATGAAATTTAGTGTTTAAGATTCTCCACATACTTATCCATCTTAGATAAGAATTGACTTGAAACTTTCTGGACATCATCTTTCCAGGTCACTAGTTCGTCCTGAAGATCGGGAAATGTAATGACATCCCTTGAGCTCATTTGCCTGGCCTTCATAAATTCTTCACCCATTGTACGAAGAGTTTCTTCATCCATAAGTTCAGTCATTCGTGGAAGGAGCTCACTCTCCTCTTCCCTCAGGTGGTGCTTTACTAGTTCGGCGAGAACTTTGAATTCAGCTTCCAATTCATCAGTTAACCCGAGTGCAGAGGAGACTTTAGGTATAAGAAATTTTATTTTCTCATCTATAATCCCGTGCTCCACCTGGGCTTCGAGGATATTGAAGTGAAACTCCTCATCGCTGAGAAGCCTGGCGTACACAATTTTTTTCTCTGCCTGTGAGTGCTTTTCAAGAGTTTCCAGAAACTCCCGGGCCATCGAAAGTTTATGTCCCTTCTCTACCGTCCCCAGCAGAAGAGTTTCAATGCACTCTTTGAGAAAACGATGATCGATTAAGACCAGATCAATAACGTTTATGTTCCTAATATGAGGCTTTTTAACATTGCGCTCAGACATCATGCCTCCAGTGGTTTCTAACAACTCATTTTAAAAGCAAAGTGTGGGCCAAGGATTTCGTCTCGGAACTTATGAAAATGTGTCGCTCTTAGCTTCATGCCGTGGTGAATTGCCCCGGGCATAGCTGAGCTGATTAGATTGCAATAATTGCTATGCATTAATATCGACAAAACCCTTAATATTCTCCAGAATAGAGAGACATTTCTTAACAGTTCTCCTGGAGATAAAAATGGCTAAAATTAAAGTGGCAAATCCTGTCGTCGAATTAGATGGCGACGAGATGACTCGGATCATCTGGACCTTCATTAAACAGCAACTCATTACCCCGTACCTTGATTTGGACATCAAGTATTATGATTTGGGTATGGAGAACCGTGACAAGACGGATGATAAAGTCACTGTTGAAGCTGCTGAAGCCATCAAAAAGTACAACGTGGGAATTAAGTGCGCGACCATCACTCCTGATGAAAATCGTGTTGAAGAATTCAAACTAAAACAGATGTGGAAGTCACCAAACGGTACAATCAGAAACATTCTGGATGGAACTGTTTTCCGTGAACCAATCGTTATTAAAAACATCCCTCGTCTGGTTCCAGGCTGGACTCAACCAGTAGTTATTGGCCGTCACGCTTTTGGTGATCAGTACAAAGCAACTGATACAGTTATCAAAGGTAAAGGAACTCTTAAAATGAGTTTCACTGCTGAAGATGGAAAAGTTCAGGAGTGGGAAGTTTATAACTTCAAAGGTAACGGAGTTGCTCTTTGTATGTATAATACTGAAGAGTCGATCCGTGGATTTGCTGACTCGTGTTTCAACATGGCCCTGATCAAAGGCTGGCCTTTATTTCTTTCAACTAAGAATACAATTCTTAAAAAATACGATGGTCAGTTCAAAGATATCTTCAATGAAATCTATGAAAAAGATTACAAAAAGAAATTTGAAGCGAAAGGCATTACCTACGAACATCGTCTAATTGACGATATGGTTGCTGCTTGTATGAAGTGGTCTGGTGGATACGTTTGGGCCTGTAAAAACTACGACGGTGACGTTCAGTCTGATACTGTCGCTCAGGGTTACGGCTCTCTCGGTCTTATGACTTCAGTTCTTATGACTCCAGATGGAAAGACTGTTGAAGCTGAAGCTGCTCACGGAACCGTGACTCGTCACTACCGTCAGCACCAACAAGGCAAGCCAACATCGACAAATCCAATGGCATCAATTTTTGCCTGGACGCGTGGTCTTCTTCACCGTGGAAAACTTGATGGCAATAAAGAACTCATCACTTTCTGTGAAACTCTTGAAGCCGTTTGTATTCAGACTGTGGAAGAAGGTAAAATGACAAAAGACCTTGCAGCTTGCATTCACGGTGACAAAGTCACTGCAGATAAATACCTGACAACTGAGCAATTCCTTGAGGCGATCAATCAAAACCTTAAGACCAAGTTAAAACTCTAAGCAGAATTATCAGGCCCGCAGTAGCATCTATGTGTGCTAGGCGGGCCTTTTCCTATTACTTCTTCACTCTTTGATGCCATAATAGCCTTCATGCCAAGCTTTATTTACCGTGCTCAAAATCGCGAATCCATAGCGTCCATCGATCTGGGCTCAAATGCTCTGAGAGCTAGTATTGCCATAAAAATCCCCGATGGTCTTCAGGTTGTGAGAAATTTAAGAGTTCCGTTAAGACTCGGGGAAGATGTCTTTGCGAGTGGTAAAATCTCCGAAGAAAAGATGACTCTTACCGAAGAAGCGTTCATAAGCCTTCTGCATATTTTTACTGAATATAATGTAACCGATGCCCGTGCAATGGCGACCTCTGCGATGCGGGATTCCTCCAACGGTGCTGAGCTTTCAGAAAGGATTCTGCACTCTACCGGAATCCACATTGAAACCATTTCTGGCACCGAAGAGGCGAAGATGATTTTCTCCGCGGTTAGAGGCCAGCTTCCGATGAAAAACAAAAGAGCGCTGTTAATGGATATTGGAGGCGGTAGTACCGAGCTGATAATTGTTAAAGATGAGAAGATTGTCGCCGTCCGTAGTTTTAAGGTTGGAACCGTTCGTCTTCTTCGCTACAAAAACCAGGAAGAGCTAGAACTTAAAATCCGGCTTCAAGTCCAAAAGATGATGATGTTCATCCAAAAACATATGGGAAAAAAGAAACCTGATCTTTTTATTGGAACGGGGGGAAATCTCAGAAGGATTGGAAAGATCCGTAAGAAAACTTTAGGTCAACCCACTTCCTTGATGGCCTCATACAAAGAAATTTTTCATATGGAACAGTCTATTTTTAGTATGTCTTATGTGGATCGTATCCGTAGGCTTGAACTTGACCAAAACCGCGCTGATGTTATCCTACCTGCTATCATGTTGACTAAGATCATTATGCAGCAGCTAAAACTTGAAAAGATTCATCTGCCGAAGGTCGGTTTAAAAGAAGGTATTATGCTCTCGATGCTTAAGACCCCTCCTAAAAAATTTCTTCTAAAAGACTAATTTCTTCTTCTGCAACTGAGATTTTCCCAAAGTAAAAACCCTCTTGCCCTCGTATCAATATGGCCTGATATTCTTGGTGGAAAATCGATAGCGTCTTGTGTTTTGAAAGTTAGTTTAACGGGGTAGCCGTTGCCGGGGTAAAAGTTGTAGATGGACTTATCCCCTTTTTTTTCAATCGATCCTGCAAAGCCCATAGCTATTACATCACGGTTAAAGGTATCGATCAGCCACATGTCGGTGGATATATCCGCTCTTAGATTAATTTCAAGACGGTAATTTCGTACATCGCAGACGTAGGCTGCGGATTGGGAAAAAGCGTTCAAAGAAACAAAAAAGAGGGCAAATATAAGGGTATTTTTCATACTTCCGGTATAGAACAAAAAAAAGACCCCGGCCATAGACTGTGTAAATCATAAATCCCCGATTTTTTAAAACCGTGATACCGTTATATCTAGTCGATTAACATAATAAAGGAGCATTTATGGCCCGTGGTGAAGGTGGACAAGACAAAGGTAAACTTAAAGGTAAGCCAAAGTTGACTACAAAAGAAAAGCAGGACAAGAAGAAAGAAAAAGCTAAAAACAAAAAATAGTTTTACGCTTAAAAAGACCGGGTATAAACCTGGTCTTTTTATTCCTGAATGGTCTTAAGGAATTTAGGACTGATTAGTAGTTCCAGAGTAAATCCTTTCCACATACGTCCCTCAAGCACACAAATCCCGCCCTTTTTAATGGTCATAAACTCATGCTCAGGATGAAGCGCAAGGAGGCTTGCGATAACAGTCGTTAAATGAGGATCATGCCCTACAAATGCGTAACATCCATCCGCAGGTAAAAAAGAAATGTACTCTACCAGGTGACGTGGGTCATCCAGGATATCAAGATCTCCCATAAGTTCGAGGTCAGCGTCTTTATGAAACTCCCAGAATATTTCAGCGCTCTGGATGGCACGCGCCAGAGGCGAAGAAAAGATCACATCTATTTTAGGCTCGGCTTTCTTAAAGTCTTTGAAGGTTTTACGTAGTCGCTTAATTCCTTCCTCAGTTAACTCTCTTTCAAAATCCGCATACTGATCCTGAGAGAAATGTCCCTCTGCAAGTCCATGTCTTATAAAAATCAATTTCACTATAAAGCCTTTTCACGCTGGATGGTTTTGTTCATTAAAATTGTATGAGTTCCTCGCTCTTCGTCTCCCTCTTTAGGGATGATTTGTGAGTAAGAGCCATCCTCGTTTAACAGCCACGCCAGACGGTTATCCAAAAGAACAACATCAAGAAACTCCCAGAGCTTATCTTTAAGCTTTGTTTCAAAGATGGGGACAATTAACTCAACCCGGTTGTGAAGATTACGGTGCATCCAATCGGCCGATCCAATATAAAAATCCCCTTCATGGTGATTGTCACTTCCGTTAGCAAAATAAAATATTCTTGAATGCTCCAGAAAGCGTCCAACGATAGATATGACTTTAATATTTTCTGACAAGCCTTTGATGCCAGGTTTAAGACAACAGAAGCCTCTCACGATAAGGATGACTTCAACTCCTGCCACACTCGCCTCATAGAGGGCCTCAGTGATAACTTCGTCTTCCATCGAGTTCATTTTTGCGATGATTCTGGCAGGTTTGCCTTCTCGCTTATTTTTCGTTTCTTGGTGGATTTTATTCATGAAGGTCGACTTCATGTTAATGGGGGCCACAAGGATATTATGATAGTCCGTTTTAAGGGAGCTACCGGTGAGGTAATTAAAGACCTCAATAACTTCAGAGCAAATTTTTGGGTTACAAGTAAGTAATCCTAAATCTGTATACACGCTTGCCGTCTGCGAATGGTAGTTCCCGGTCCCGACGTGAGCATAACTCATGATCTCACCATCAGACTCCTGACGGATAACAAGTGTGGTTTTTGTATGAGTTTTAAGCCCCAGAATTCCGTACACGACATGAACCCCAGCATCTTCTAGTTTCTGGGCCCAAACAATATTTCTCTGCTCATCAAACCGGGCCTTAAGCTCCACGAGGGCCACAACTTGTTTGCCTTTTTCTGCTGCTTTAATAAGGTTACGGATAAAGGGAGAATTGTCTCCGGTCCGGTAAAGAGTCATTTTGATCGTCAGTACATGTGGATCTTCGGCCGCAGAAGATAGAAATTTCTCTACCGTTCCTACAAAACTCTCGTAGGGGTGATGGAGTAGGATGTCCCCTTGCCTGATTAATGAAAAGATATTGGAATTTTCTGCAAAGGCTTTAGGGATAATTGGAGACCAAGGCTTAAACTTCAGTTCAGGCAGATCCAGATCGACGATGCTTTTTAAAATCATGAAATCGATTGGAAAATCCATTTCATAAATATCCTCATCTACAATTTCTAACGAATCTTTTAGAAAGCTCGTGACGTTAGGATCTGTTTCTTTGTGGATTTCGAGGCGAACACATTCTGCCAGACGACGCTCTTTGATCCCTTCTTCTACAAGGACAAGTAAATCCTGAGCTTCATCCTCACGGTGGTCGACATCAGCATTTCGTGAAACACGGAAAGGGACAGTTTGCTGAATCTCCATACCCGGATAGAGCATGTGAAGGTTTGAGCGCACTAAAGTCATTGTTGTCACAAACCTGATTTTTTTCTCGCCTTCTTGCTTAGGGAGTAAAATAAGTCCAGGTATGACTTCAGGGATTTTAACACGCGAGAAAAGGATCGAGTCAGTAACAGGGTTTCGAAGAATCATCCCCAATGAGTAAGATAAGTTAGAAATAAAAGGAAAGGGATGCCCGGGATCTACTGAAAGAGGTGTAAGAACAGGAAAAATCTTTCTTTTAAAGTAGCCGTTTAAATATTCCTGATCCTCTAAGCCTAATTCTTCGAACTCATAAATGAAGATGTCCTGCCGCTGAAGTTCGTTCACCAGGCCGAGATATATAGAGCGCTGAAGCTCGAGGTCGATGTTGATATGCTTGCGAATTCCTTCAAGTTGCTCCTGAGGAGTCTGACCATCGACGGATCTATGGGTAAAGCCGGAAATGATCTGATGCTTTAAGTAGCCAACTCTCTTCATTACAAATTCATCAAGATTAGATGAGAAAATAATTAAGAAGCGTAAACGCTCCAGAAGAGGGTTCCGCTTATCAGAGGCTTCATGGAGAACCCTGCGGTTAAACTGAAGCCAGGATGTATCCCGGTTAAGAAAATGGTTTGGATCAACATTGAAGTTAATCTTCTTTGGTTGCCTGGAAGCACTTCTGCGTTTGCGCATAGATTCTCTTGATAGTGTCTAAAAGTTAGTCAGTTTTTACGAGGGTGTGAACTTATTAGTCGATTCCCCTTCTCTAAGTTTAATAACCCCACACGCCCAAGACAAGAAAATAACCCTCTGAAATAAGGGGTTATTTGTCAGGATTCCGCTAAGGAAATAGGTTTTGGGCAAGTTGGCATCGATATTGGAGTGTAAAAGGAAAATTAGTTACATTTTCCGGGGGGAAACTTATGTCACGATCACACAACTTTTTAGCTATATTGCCTTTATTTGCTGTTTTAAGCATGTCACCAATAGAACTCACATCCCATTCATCGGGTCGCTCAATTGCTTCAGTTGAAGAAGTCATCTCTAAGACTCCTCTGTATGAAGCACGAGCGGCGAAAATCGATCGCACCATAATTGAAGTCGCCAAAGATATAGATAAGGCCAAGCTAGAAGTAAGCATCAAAAGCATTCAGGACAAACTGGCGATAGAAAAAGAAATCAAGGTCGATATCGAAGATAAAGAGAGCGTTAAAGCATCTAAAGAACGAATTGAAGTTCTTGTCTCCGACATCGTAGGCCTGGAAGAAGATAGAAAAGCGGTGGAAAAAGTTCTGGCCGAAAAACCTGAAGCTGAAAGAGTCATTCCTGCTTTGGATGAAGTGATCACTTCCGTAGAAGCACTTCTGAGTGATGAGAAACATAACGATGAATTAATTGCTAAACTCGAGCCTAAAAAAGAAGAACCAGCGGTTGTAAAACCTGAAGAACCAAAGAAAGAGGAAGCCGAAGTAGCGGTAAAACCAGAAGAACCTAAAAAAGAAGAAACTGCAAAAGAAGATGAAATAGCTTGTTTAAAAGAGGAAAACAAGGTCCTCACCCAACAGCTTTCTGATCTATCGGAGCAACAGAAAAAAATTACTGAGAATCTGACGGCACTTACAAATATGATGGGACAAATGAATCAGCGTCTTTATCAGAGTCAGTTTCCTCAATGGATGATGTCAGGCCCTATGGTTAATACTCAACAGCTTTATCAGCCACACCTTCAGGGTGGAGCATGGTTATATATGCCTCAGCAGCCGATGATAGTTCAGCAAGGCGTGCCTCAGGGTGGGTATATCCCCTTCTCTCAGCAGCCTTCTCAACTTGGTCAGTACAACTACCAGCAGGCCACTCAGTCTAACCAGTACGACCTTCGGTATACTCAGCCAGCCCCTCTAATCCCTCAGGATTTTGGAGTGACTCAGTCGAGCCCCTTTAGTTATGGGTTTGGATCGACTCCCTTTAATGTGGCCCCTGTTCCTCAAAACGCTTAAGTCAACTATTCATCCGCTCACCTAACAAGTGAGCGGATTTTTCTCATGAATTTTTCCTAATCCCCGAAAAGTCATCAACGGCTAATCCTGCGAGGGCCATGATGAACGAACTGAATAAACTTGATAAAGAAAAAATGCTTATACGCGCCTGCCACTCCTGTATGAAAATTACAGAATCGTTTCAGGAAATCGAGCGCTGCGCTCACTGCAGCAAATCTTTTCTCCCCCTAAGATATTTCGAAAAAATTCACGACTTTAAAGGCCAGAGCTGGAAAAAACATTTCTCAGATGCCTCAGAAATCGAGGATGAAGATCTGATCAAAGGTCTGTTTGTTTTGTGGTGAACTAATGCTAATTTCTAGGGATGCAAGAAACCCTTAATCCAGTCCTGATCCGCCTGCTTCAAAAGCGCGGAATCACTTCGGCCATGATGAACGATATGTTGTCGTGGGACTTAAAAAATATTCCAGACCTGACAAACATGCTCGATCTGGCGAAAGCATCCGAGAGAATTATCCGCGCCATTGATAACAATGAAAAAATTGGGATCTATGGTGACTACGATGTAGATGGAACAACTTCTTGTGCTCTTCTCTGGCACTTTTTCCAGATGCTCGGAGTGACCGTTGATACTGTTCAGCCTTCGCGCTTCATTGAAGGTTATGGTGTCCATATTTCTTCCATAGATAATGCTGTAGAAAAAGGCATCAAAGTTCTTATCACAGTGGACTGTGGGATTTCTGCCACAGCTACTGCCGACTACGCTGTTGGAAAACTTGATTTGATTATTACTGATCACCACAAAGATGCTGCCCCTCATATTCCTCACGCTTATGCAGTTGTAAATCCTTGTCGCCGTGATGAACCAGAAGATTCTGTTTTAAGAACGCTGGCCGGTGTGGGAGTTGCTTTTGCACTGGCCCTTCAGATTAAAAATGATCTGGCCAAGATTGGACGAGAAATACCAACTTTGTATCCACTCCTCCAGTTTGTAGCGATCGGAACTATTTCCGATGTGGCCCGCATGAGTCCATTAAATTTAAGACTCACTCGTCACGGTCTAAAACAAATGACCACCACTCAGTATCCTGGTATCCGTGCATTCTTTTCTCCAGAAGAATTAAAAGTGAGTTCTATCTCGAGTGAAAAAATTGGTTTTCACGTAGGTCCTCACATAAATTCTAAAGGCCGCCTGGATCATCCTGAGCGCGCTTTGAGACAACTTATTGCCGCTGACTTCACTGAAGCACGCGAACACTTCTCTCACTTAGAACTTGCTAACCGTGACCGTAGAACAATTCAGGCGGAAGTTTTTGCTGAAGCCAAGCAAGATGTAATCGATTCACTTAAAAGCGATGAGCTGTTTATTAATATTCTCTACCAGCCTCATTGGCAAGAAGGAGTCATTGGAATTGTAGCTTCAAAGTTAGTCGATACCTTTGATGTTCCTGCTATCATCTTCACTGATGCTGAAGAAGAAGGTGTTATCAAGGCCAGTTGTCGAACAGCTGGTGAGCTAAGTATTTTTGATCAGCTTGAAAAATGCAAAGAGCACTTCATTAAGTTTGGTGGGCACAAAGCAGCTGCAGGTCTTTCTATGAAAAAAGAAAACTTCCCCGCCTTCAAAGCTCAAATGATCTCTCTGATGAAAGAAATCCCCCACAGTCTAAGAACCAAAACTTCAAGCTTTGATGTAGAAGTCAGCTTAGAAGAAATCAATGCAGGGCTGGTTAAGGATCTTGAAAAACTAGAACCCTTCGGTCCAGGCAACGAGCGTCCCGTTTTCAGAATGAAAAATGCTCAAATTTCTTCGTATCGAATTATGAAAGATGCTCACGTGAAGTGGAGCTTTGGCTCTAAGGCAAATTTAAAATCAACTCTTCAGGGTGTGAGCTTCAATTATCTTGGAAAATGGAACGAAGCGACTCCTGAGGAGTTATTCAATCTTCAAACCAAGGCCGGACTCACAGTTCAGTTCACTCTTGGGATTAATCGCTTTAATGGAAATGAGACAATTCAATTGATGGTTGAGAAACTGATGCCGGGACAAGTGAATTAGATTTGAATAAAAATGGCCCGGGTATAACCGGGCCCTAAAATTACGCTCTAACTATTTCTACAGAATTAATCGTCACATCAGTTCTCGGCCGATCCCCAGCACCAACTGGAGTATCACCAATCTTCTTCACCACATCCATTCCTTTAGTCACTTTACCAAATACAGTGTGGCGACCATCAAGGTGTGGTGTTGCACCAAGAGTAATAAAGAACTGAGAGCCATTGGTTCCTGGGCCAGCATTGGCCATTGAAAGAATTCCTTCACCAGTGTGACGAAGGTTTTTATCAAATTCGTCTTCGAATCTATAACCAGGTCCACCGCGACCTGAACCTTCAGGGCATCCACCTTGAATCATGAATCCACGAATCACACGGTGAAACACAAGACCATTATAATAAGGACCTTCTTTAACTGTTGGCTGGCGACCTTCAGCAAGGTTCACAAAGTTCCAGACTGTAACCGGAGCTTCTTTAACATTAAGTTCAATTTCAAAATCACCCATGGATGTTTTAAAAACCGCCGTTAAGCCTTTCACTTCTTCTTTGTAATCTACTTTATCTTTTTTCATCATTCCAAACATGAGCACTCCTTATGGTAAGATTAATTCTGTGGTGGGTTTATTTTTTGATGTCGTTACTGTGACTTTAATTTTTTTCCCTAAAAGTTCCTGAAGTTCAAGCCTCAGACCTGCTTTGAGTTCACCTAAAGAGTTGTAAGGGGTCAGCCACTCAGCTGAAAGGGTGTATAAACCCAAATCATCCAGTTGCTCCTGGCCAATCCATTGAGCGAGGCTTTGCTTAGAGTGGCAGCTACTGAAGAGAATCGGAAGTTTTTCATCGAAGCGATCGGATTTTGCCATCGTTTTGATTTCTGAAACGGTAAAGCCCTCAAGCCAGATAACCTCAACTTCGTTCACAGGAGGAAGTTTGAGGCTTCTGACGCCACCACGAACCTGCTCGAGTGTATTTGAAAAGAAACTCGCCTCTTCAACTGGCTTTAGAAATCTAACTGCAGTGGAGCGAAAATAGTTCTCCAGTCTTTCATTGTATTGGGCCTGTAGCTCAACCATTTCCCCGTAAGAGAGTTGATAAGACTCTTTGAGTTTTGGAAAGTTCAGGTAAGTGAATGAAGAAGACTTAAAACAATTCCCTACAGGAGAAAAGTTAGACCATTTTGGGAGCTCAGGTAAAAAGAACTGCTCCACCCCTGAGGTTCTATAACCTGTGGCCGGATCAATATCTTTTTTTACAGGACCACTACCGCAACTAATGAGACTCAGCAGGACTAAAAAGTTTAAATATTTCATTCTCAATACCTTTCAATTTTTCTAAATCGTGTTGCCAGGCTTCTTTTAAGTTTGGAAGCAAGACTTCGATGGAATAGAACCCAACTTCTTTTGGATTCAGTTCAATTTTTAATTCTGGTTTATGTAAATTGTTGGCCACCAGGATCCTGTCTGCCCCAATCGTTTTTAATTCCAAGGGATTATTTTCGGGGTGGCGCAAGCCTTCTCTGAAATCTGGCTTCTCCAGCGTCAGGAACAATCTTCTTTTATCAATTAACTGATCAACGGCAGTTGCATTATGACCTGAGAAAAAAACCAGTCTTGGAATGGGCTCTACAGGCTTTGGTTTTTTGGCCTGAACAAAATCATCCAACTGCTGCCACTCGCGAAGTTTAGAGTGAAACTCATCTACATCTTTCTGGAACTCACTTTCCATATACTCGCATGTCTCATTTAATTTTTGAACAGCAGCCTCAGTTCCCTGTTTCAAAAAATTCTCAAATGGCCAGGCTTCAGGACTCACAACAAATAAACGAGAGCGCTGATCTTTGAGCCAGTCACTTAAACTTATGACAATCTCTGCCGCCAAATCTCCCGATCCGACCAGCGCAACTTCTCTTACGTCACCAGCATCATGATTTACAGCTCGGGCCAGTGAGAGTGCTTCAAATCCATATTTGAGCTGATCACCTGAAACTCTGCCTTCCCCTAATGCTCGTCCCGTTACCGAGACTGAACGCGGGTCAACAGACCTTCTCAAATCCAGCACTAAATCAAAATCTTCATACATCTCAATATGGGTCTGCAGAGAATCCACAAGCTCTTTTGAGAGTCTCTCAAAAGTTTCCGGATTACTCGCCTCTTGCTCTTTAATAAATTCCTGTGGGTTCACCTGGAAAATAATCCTGAATAAATCCAAAAACCTCGTCTTCCCCTCGAGCTCTTCCAAAGGTGCCAGGAACCTCTTGGCCACGTTTACAACCTTATGGGGTCTGACTCTTTGTTCAGTTTTTAAAATCTCAGTCAAAGGAGCGAGGTAATTTTCTTTCCAGTACTCGAAATCAAATTTCTTCGGAGCTTTATATTCAGGGAGTAATTCCAGGCCTGTGGAGGTCGTATAGATGTCTGCCTTAAGCTCATTTTGAAAAAACGATTCGTACTCAATTTCAGCTGAATTGAACCACGTTAAAGACGCGCCATGGAGATGAAATCTCAGGGCCGCTTCCAGAGCTAAGGGAGATGAACCAAGTATGGCCAACTTCATAAAAAAGACCTCCAAAGGAGGTCTTTATGCTAACAAAAAACTTTTGATTGAGCGAATCTTAAAGGAAGTAAACCTTGCTCTCACCTTTATCCAGGCAAGAAAACTCGGCGTACTGGTAAATGAACTGGATAAAGTGCGAAAGGGCCTGAAAACTTGGAAGAGATGTGTCGAATTCTCCTCCTAGACGCAACCAAGCATCACCTTGTTGGTCAACATATTCAGACGCGTGGCGAACTGTAATCACTGCAGGAAGATAAGATCCCTTTGTAAAAAACAGTTTCAGGGTGACTTCAGTCCCCTGTTTGAATTGATTTTTTGCTTTAAGACTAAATGGCAATTGCAGCTGGCATCCGTCCCCTGAAATATCAACGAGCTTGATAGGAAAACTGGTTCCCTGATCATCCATGACTGTATAAACACCCAGGAATTCCTGGAAAACGACCCGCTCAAATGTTCGGCGCTTTTGCTCGATAGACTGTTTACGTTTCTCATTAAAATCGACAACTTTTTTATCAGACATGGAAGCTCCTCTAGTCACTCGTTCATTTTCTTATCGGATAAGAAAATGGCGACCTGAGGATAAAAACCTATAGGACAATTCTTTCCAGTTGATGGATCGCTTCACTCCCCATTAACTGATGGGCCAGTCTTTCAAAATGGTCTGTGAGATCGGTAATACACACGCGGATTTGTCGGGGACCCGGATTTTTTTCCAGGATATTATCGTCAATCAAAGCCTTTAGCTCCCGGGCCAGCACATCCCCTGATTCGACTAAATTAACTTTATCGCCTAAAACTTTACGGAGATCTTCTTTGATAACCGGGTAGTGGGTGCAGCCCAGAATCACGGTTGAGAATCCACCTGTCATAATACCCGACAAATACCGACGGGCTATCATTTCTGTAATTGCGTCTCCCACCATGCCTTCTTCCACGACTGGAACCAGCAACGGGCAGGCCTGTTCCAGAACTTCGACCTCTGGTGAAAGGCGTTTTAAAGTGTCCCGGTAAGCATGAGAGCGAATAGTCGCCGCAGTTCCCAGAACAGCAATTTTATTATCAATCGAAACTTCCAAGGCCGCAGCTGAACCCGGCTCAATAACATTTAAAAGAGGAATTCCTTCAAACTCTTTCTCACCTAAAAAAACAGTTGAAGCTGAGTTGCAGGCAATAATAATCGCTTTTACGTTTTGATCTTTAAGGTAATTTAATATCTGAACGCCATAGCGACGGATGGTTTCTGGGGATTTATTACCGTAAGGGAGCCTGGCAATGTCACCCAGATAACAAAAAGATTCATCCGGAAACTGTTTGGCCAAAACCTTCAGAACTGTTAACCCCCCAAGCCCGGAATCAAAAATACCTATTGGTCGACTCATAATTATCTCTTGGTAAGAATGTCTTTAAGTTTTGCAACCTTTTCAAGACTACGGAGTAAATCCGGTGAAAGAAGTCCTGATTGAGTGAGTAGTTTGTCGGAAAGAAGAACTCGTAGAAAATCTTTTTCCCACAATGTTGCGTAATGAGTTTTAGATGTCGATCTTGCTATATCCATGGCAACTCTGAGTGGTTCAGGAAGAATATCCGGAAATGCTGTTTTTGCCTTTAAGCTACTAACCACCGTTGGAAACTCCAGACTTTCGGCCAGCTTCTTACCAGAGTTGGCGTACTCAGGAATTGAGTACTCCATTACTTTCATTAAGACCTTGAGTTCAACCTCAGGAACTTTAATTTTTTTGCGCTTCAATCCAGCAAGTTCTGAATAGATATCCAGAAGCTCTCCATAAGTCGAAACATCAGGACCACCTATTTCAAAAATCTCATGGGCCTTAGTCTCATAAGTCAGGGCCGCTTCAAGGTACTTCAATAAATCATTGAGTGCTATGGGCTGAGCAGGCTGATTCAAAAG
The DNA here is from genome assembly GCA_002482685.1 of Bacteriovoracaceae bacterium UBA7695. Lineage (GTDB taxonomy): Bacteria > Bdellovibrionota > Bacteriovoracia > Bacteriovoracales > Bacteriovoracaceae > Peredibacter. Next base: position 24,986 of record DLGL01000064.1, read on the forward strand.
TTCAAATTGTGGCCTGAAAGGAAGTCTCTCAGAGAGGGCCTTGATCATTTCAAAAGAAAGGGAGCCCTGACCCAAAACAATGCTGGCCCGGAATTCCATTAACCCCAGTCCACTTGAACCGAGAATTGCCCC
>DLGL01000099.1:0-4647 GCA_002482685.1 Bacteriovoracaceae bacterium UBA7695
GAGTAAAAAGAACTGTGTGGTAAGGGAAATGCAATCCACCCCAATACTTTTTGAAAAGTTCAAAACTCATTGAATCGGGATTAGGTGTTTGCCCAATCAATCTTCCCTCTGGCTTCAGAAGAGAAGATAAAGTTCGCATTGTAACATCGGGCGAAGTCAGGTGCTCAATCACATGATTCATCCGAACCACATCAAATTTAATTCCGGAGTCTACAATGCTTTGAAGGGAATTAAAAAAAACAATCCCACCTCTTGGTGGTTGGTTGATATAATCAAAACCATAGAGATTTTTAGACCCCTGATCACGCAACGAGACAAGAAAATTTCCGTATCCGCAGCCAAAGTCGAGGTAGATTCCGTACCTTCCATATTTTTTTAAAAATGATTTGGCCGAAATTTTTGATAGTGTTTCAAACAAAAAGCGAATTAAGAAGCTCGAAGAGGTATTATAGTTCTGATAATTCTCATCATAAAAGCCCGCCANNACCACCTCCTGATCTGAAGGTAAGGGGTCTTGCTGAATAGACAAGCAGACTTCACACTGAATAATATGGGATTCACAAGGACGAACTTTAAAATATTCAGTATCTACCGGATCAAAAATGACAATTTTTGTCTGACTCGACCCACAAGATAGGCAGTTAGAATTCATTCAGGGAGCCCCTCGTAGATTTTTTTTATAATCCCCCAATGCGTAAGAGCATACTGATTAGGCAAATCTTTATTTGCCAGGTTCAAATGACCAAGTCTCCTAAAAGGAATCTGGGGATATAAATGATGTTCAAAATGATATTTCATTAAAGGCGAATTAATAAAGACTCTTCCAATAATTCCCGTTTTAACAGTTCTTGAAGAGGAAGTTTTTGATAGGCTCACATGCCCATCGTGTATCTCAGCGTGCTGACAATAGACTCTGACTCTATTGATTGCCGGGTATAAAAATACCAACGAAAAATAATATATGAAATAGATATCAAAGCGTCCGAAATAAACTGACAATGTGAAAAGGCATAGATGGATAAAAACAAATTTATAAAGGAGGTAACTTTTTTGAAAATTTGGATCTGCTATTTTCTTTCTTCCAGCAAACATCCGTAATGCACTTATGCCAGTGAGGTCAAGTATGAAAGCTTTACGGAATTCTCTTCTGCTGTTAACCGAAAGAAGATTTGTATCAGGGTCATTAGAGGTTAGATAGTGCTCCTCCCGATGATGCTGAAAATGTGAAATCCGGTGAGCACGGATGTCGTTCAGAAATAAAAGCCCCAGGAAATAATCAGTAAAAAGATCATTCGTTTTTTTATGAAAGAGAATATTTATATGAGCTGATTCGTGAATCCATTCAGACACCCATCGTTGATGAATTAGGCTGATGATTATCGTGAAAGGGATATAAAAATATAGTGGTAAGAATTGCGGAACCATTAAAAACCAAACTAACAATAAGGAATGGCCAAAAGAGATTTCAATTAAATTTTGCCAGGCTTCATGTCTGGTTAATCGATAAGATGATTTCATCACTAGACAGCTCTAAAAAAAGCAACAGATGTAAGCATCTTTTTCTGATAATTAATTAGCTTGAAATTTTCATTTTCAATCAGCTTAACGGCTTCCATTTCTTTATCCAGCCATACGCTATATGTAGGCCATTCAGCCACTAGGCACTGCTCTAGTGTCTTAACCTGCTTTACAAACAGTTTTACAGGAGAAAAAACGACTACATGTCCCAGAGATCTTGCGATTGATTTACGAGGCTCAAGATAGATGAAGTGCCCACCTGGTTTGAGTACGCGACGGATTTCCTGAAAAACAGAAATATAATCGGACCAATCTATATGATGAAGAACTCCAGATGAGTAAACGACGTCGAAAGTTGAATTCTCAAAAGGTAATTTTGAGCCATCTAATTTTTTAAGACAACCAGGATATGCAGCCTCAGCTTCCGTATTAGTGAGTAAAAGTTCACTTGGATCAACACCGTAGCTGTTTGAATAACCTCTATCTCTAAAATCTTTAACGAGGTTGCCTTTGCCGCAGCCGAAATCCAAAATCTTCGAACTCTTATTGATAAGGTTTTCAACAGAAGAAAAGACGTCGTAGCCCTTTACTGCATCGGCAGAAAAAAGATTCTTATTCAAATCTACAAATGAATTTTCCCAATCCTTCTGACCCATATATCCCCATAATTTATTCTTACTTTTTAACAAAAATATCGTCAAATTTCTCGTATTTTAGTACTTATAATTCTTATGACGAAATTAATCATTCAAATACCTTGCTTCAACGAAGAAGAGACCCTACCTATGACCTTCTGGGATCTTCCAAAATCCATTGAAGGTATCGATATAATTGAAGTTCAGATCATTAATGATGGTTCTACTGACCGTACTGTTGAGGTCGCAAAAAGTCTAGGTGTGGACCATATTGTGAATTTCTCGTCAAACCAGGGCTTAGCTGCTGCTTTTAAGGCTGGAGTTGAGAATGCACTTATCCAGAATGCTGACATTTTAGTGAATACAGATGCAGATAATCAGTATTTTGGGTCAGATATAGAAAAACTCGTTAGGCCTATTCTTGATAATAAAGCGGAAATGGTCGTAGGGTGTCGCCCGATCATAAACCATCCAGAATTCACTCTTTTTAAAAAGTTTCTTCAGATGTTAGGCTCTTGGGTACTGCGGACCGCGTCAAAGACTAATGTTCCAGATGCAGCTAGCGGCTTCAGGGCTTATAGCCGTGACTGCTTAATGCATATCAATGTTTATTCGAAGTTTTCCTACTGTATGGAAACTCTAATTCAAGCAGGCAACTCTAAAACCAAGATTGGATATGTCTCAATTCGGGTCAATCCTAAAACTCGGGATTCAAGGCTATTTAAATCCATCCCGGCCTATGTTTATAAATCTGGCACAACTATCGTAAATATTTTTCTGATTTATCGATCAAAAGTGTTCTTCTTCACCCTTGCTTCAATAACTTTTCTCATCTCGTTTATCTTATTCGCCAGATACATCATTCTCGTATTGTTCTATTCCAGCCCAAGTTCGAGCTTCTGGCCGTCCATTGTTCTTGCAGGGATTTTGCTAGGACTAAGCTTTCAACTCGTCCTGACTGGTATTATTACCTCGCTGATCGCAGCTAATCGACAGCTGTCGGAAGAAATAATTTACCGTATGAGAAAAGATTTAAACAAATAACTAGTTATCTATTTCTTTGAAAAGATTCTGTGCATTCCCATAAAGCCTGGTTGCATGTCCATCTATAAAGATCCATCCATTTGCTAACCAGCTACGCTTAGCTTTTACAAGCCATTCAAAATGAGGTGGCCTGTTTATTTCTAAGCTTATGCGCGAAATCCCATAGGGCTGTGCCTGATTAACTTTCTGAGTTTTACGGTAGATATAGTTTCGGAAGACCGTGGAAACTACAGGTAAAACGAGAAGGAATTTTATTACAGTTGAGAATAACAAATTCTGCGTAACCTCCGCTCTTTCCTTAAAACGTGCTGAGTAATGGGTAATTTGAAGATCGGAAGTAATTGCTTCTATAGCAGCATAATTGCTCGGAATATATACTTCACCCTTAGAGTCCTCATACAGATAGCCGGAAAAGAAAACTCGAGATTCTGCTTGAGATCTTAAATAAGCTCCACTTTGATTGGAGTATACGATTTTAGAGCCGTAAGGAGTTTTTAAAAAAGTCAGTTGTCCCATTTCAATTCGGTCAAATGATTCCAGCTTCTGAGATTCATAACAAAAATTGAGGAATGATTGCTTTCCAAGACTTTCTTGTAATAAGGGTATAGCTTGGCTAGTGAGATGGAAAAAAGCTAGGTATTTATCATCGCAATTTGCGGGCTTAACAAACTCTGGGATGATGTCACCCTCATTGAGTATTTTAAAGATCGAGCTTACTGCAGGTGAAATTTCCGATAGTACTGATAGACCACCAAACAATGCATGAGGATTCCCACGAGAGCCAAGACTTGGGTGAAATCCAAATTCGGCTACAGTTGAGAGGAAATCAAGATAGATCATGAGGATTTCAGAATAAAATTCTCGCTTCTTAGAATCTTTTATCAACACTAAAGCCAATACACATATATCAATACACTTAAGTGAATAGCCTAGATCAATGCCATTATATTCGGAGGGTATTTTCGAGCCCTCTATTAGCTCAGGTTGAAAAGGATTATTTCCCAGACTTAGATGGAGCAACTCCGCTCCAAGATCATGTGCCAAATGGGCAGCAAGTGTTTGGTTAGCACTGACAGGGCGCTTCTTATCTCCTGCCAATTGGTCCAAGCAAATCTTTAGGGCATTGAGATGAGTTTCTTTAGGCTTTTTATTATTTACGACATCAAGAACCATTGTGATTGATGCTGCCATCGAGGTGTAGGCACTTGCGCAAAAACTCTTTTGATTAGGAAAGTACTCGTCCAGTAAACCTTTCTCAAAAACATCATTGGCCCAAAACTCCAGAACAGCATTTGAAGCTGAATCATATGACTTATTCTGAAAATTAGTTGCTGCAACTTTAAGACCAAACATTCCAACCTGAAAGGAAGCCACATTGAAGTTTTTCAGATCCTGGTAATGCCAATAGGATCGGTCGGCACAGCCGTAAGATAAACTTAATGGATTCAAG
>DLGL01000099.1:4664-8090 GCA_002482685.1 Bacteriovoracaceae bacterium UBA7695
AATATCTTAAGCACGAGTCTTTAAAAGAATTCATAGATCCAACCTTTGGACTGAGGACCCTACCTTTGAGAATACTTCCTGCTTCCAGAGGACTAGTGAAGCCAAACAGAAAACTTTCTTCTGAGCAATCAGACCAGAATCGAATTGTGATACCACTTTCTCCAAGGATGGAGTTTCTATGAATTTCTCTAGAAAGGATTTGTTAGTTTTAATGAGCTCGCTCATATCCTGAATCAATGCAGAGGCTGTTTGCTTATTAACTGGTTGAAAGAAAGATGTTTTTCGTGAATCGATTATGGATAAAGGCAATCTTGATTTCCCTTTGACCGACTGACGCAAGAAAACCTTATCCTGGGTTAAGGAAATATGTTTTTCAGGAGACATTTTATCAACATAATTAAAAAGATCTATATCGACAAAAGGCTCTCGAGCTTCAATCGAACTCTTCATTGAAATCTTATCAAGCTTAAACAACTGAGAGCTAGGGAGCCAGTTATTGAAATCCCAATCTCGCACTGTTTTAAGAGAGGCAATAGCATTAGAAGTTTCTGAGCTTTTAGTTTTTATTTCACTCTCATCAAAGAGATGAAAAATATCGTGAAAAGCTTGTAGTTTACGAGTTTTAAGAAAAAATTTGAATCGCTCAATAGCAATCCCTAAATCCTCAGTAGACAACTTACCTGAATAAGGAAGCATCATTTTTATCAATGAAATAGGAAGCAAAGACAATACTAGACTCATGACTCCCGTCAAAGCGCCTGGAACATAATCAAATAAACCAATTGCTCTATGATGAATATACCCAGAAAAGATCTCATCTGAACCTTCACCAGTTACAATCACTCTTTGCTTACCTTTGATCTGATCAAAAATCCTATCTAGAGATAAGATGATAGGATCACCATAAGGATCATCCAGATGGTAAATCAACTTACGAAGCTGACCGATGTCAGACTCTTTGAAAGGAATTTTCTTATGAGAGATATGCAGCTTCGCTGCCACCGTGGCAGCGACAGGAGTCTCATCCAAGGACGAGTCTCCAACATCCAAAGTATAGGCTGTAAAATTCGACTCCTCCTCTGATAAGAAATCGCAAACCAGGCCACTATCAATTCCGCCGCTAAGTAATCCAGCAACCTCTACACTTGCAACTTTCCTTCTAAGTACCGCTGTCCTCAGTACTTCGATCAGGGTTTTCGAGTGTTGGACCGATGAATTTGGTGTAAAAGGCACAATAACAAAATCGAGAGTCTCCGTATTCAATGTTAGCATGTTACCGTGAGGAACCTTGAATATTGACGATACAAGAGTTTCTTCGCCGGGGATATATCTCTTCTTTAAGTATTTAGCTGCCGACTCCTCATTAATCAGAAATGATCCATAGAAAGGAAGAATAGATTTGTATTCGGATGAAAAAACGAAGGAGTTGATCCCTTTTTTATAATAGAGCGGCTTAACACCGTGAGAGTCTCTGACTAATGTTAGCTCCGTTGAGGACTTGTGAAAATATCCAAACGAAAACATTCCCCTAAGCTTTTGAACAAAGCTTAGGCCCTCAATGCCCAAGCCTACTGCCAATAATTCGGTATCAGTCTTAGTTTTAAACTTATAACTGGAAAATGTTTTTTTTAGTTCTTCAAAATTATAGATAGCACCATTAAAAACCAATATACCCCATTCAGTTTCAAAGGGCTGTCTACCATCGTGAGCGTTACCAATAATGCTCAGGAGATTATGCCCCAAAGCCATCTGGCGATGAGACACTGAAGTTATGTAGGACTGACAAAAATCTGGACCTCTATGAGTAAGGGCGCTCATCATTTCATTAATAATAACCTGAGATTGTTCTATAGAATTATTGCTGACAAATCCAGAAATGCCACACATTGCTATTTAATCGCTTTAATAATCAAACAATGTCCATTCAGAACTTTACCTAAAAGGACCTCTTCTGTTTTTCCAACAGCGTAGCCGAAAGGGAAAAAAATCTTCTTATGGAGATTAAAGAGAAATGACTTGGAAACACCAATGACATCGGCTTGCGAAGAATATTTAGGCTTTTTAAGCCGATAGCCAAGCTTAGTTATAGTAATTAAAAGCTCTGATAGAAAAACGTTAGTGAAAGCAGTTTTCTTAACTTTAAATTTTTCGTTCTCGAGTAGTGTCGAAAGTTCTTCTTTTGTATAACCCGGTCGCTGATTTTCCATGTGGTCATGATCATGCATGTATTCACAGAAGAATGTATCAGTAAGAAGTGCTGATGAATTAGGAGTTGATACGATCAACGTCCCTCCAGGTTTAAGCACTCGGAATGCCTCGCTCAGAGATTTCTTATCATCCCCAACATGCTCGATAACATCTAGATAGAGAATCAGGTCAAATTTATTATCAGTAAATGGCATATCTTCTACACTTCCATGGACTATTTCATCTCCGGGTTTCAAAAATGGCTTTGCTACATCTACAGCATCTTTTTCAAGATCAATGCCAGTAAATTTAAAGTTAGCTTCTGGAAATTCTTTTCTGAGAACTGTAAGAAAATATGCTGATCCACATCCCATTTCAAGGACTTCACCTTTTGGAGGTGTATCTTTTAACATTTTAGTTATCTCTTCTACTTTGAAACATGTTGTAAACGAGTAGGTGAATGGATGTGTAGGACTTTTAGAGATTTCTGTCGTGGTTGTCATATTGTTTCCTTTTAAATGAAATATCTTTTTGCTGTGGTGAAACTTGACCGAATGTTTTGCTCTTTTGAAGCTCCGATAACGATACTCTCTACTGTTTTTAAATCTGAAATGTATTTAAAGGCTTCATCCGGCCTTAAATGACCACTTGCTAATGTACTCATTGCCATTACATGGCAAGGGTATTGCTTTAAGCTATTTTCAACCAATTCTTGAGATGGATTCATCCAGTAACCTAATTTATTCACATGAGGCATTACGCAGGGATCAACAATTCCCCACTCGTGAAATCGAGACAAGAGCAAAGGTAAATTTTTGGTCGCAAATGCAGGCCTAGCTTTATAGGCTGTTTCAATTTCCTCACAATAAAACTGAGCTATCTCTTTTAAATTCAAACCCAAGATCAAATCTGTAAAAACGTCATGTAAAAAGATTGCTTTGACGTTTAAAGGTTTAAACACTTTTAACTCGACCTGAATAATATTTTTTAGAATAGAAAATAAGTCTTTGGTCAAAACACCTTTCGTTCCATTCCAAACTAATTTGAACTTGTCGGCAGTGCTCTCACCACTCATCATATCCATAACAACATTAAGCATCCCTTTTTCGTTAGCGGCAGTTACATATTTCTGCGCATACGGGAGCAAAGGATAAATTGATAGATCTTTAAGCTTAGAATTTCCGGCAATTAACTCAGATAGAGGACGAGCACGTTCGTGGGTAGATAGCATCATTCCAC
>DLGL01000099.1:8095-14616 GCA_002482685.1 Bacteriovoracaceae bacterium UBA7695
ACCGAATTCAACCCCAAGTTCCATTAAAGGAAGGATATTTTTAACATTTGCAAACTGTGAATCCTTAATTTGCCCTTCTTGGGACGAAAGATGATCCACTCCAAAAAAAGAATTGTGCCCAAGAATTAATGTTTCAAAAACAGGGGTGGTGTAACTCATAGGACCTCAGATATGTTCAACAGCTAGCGGTAAGCCATTTGCTGCCGCTGAATTATAAAGTGAATCAATGACACTCTGTACTTTGGCTGCTGAATGAATATTACTTTCAGGGAGTTTCTTATTATTCACAGCTTTAATAAAGTCATCGGCTTGACGACAAAAAAACTGGCCTCCAATATCAAGTTCCACTCCTTCGAATAGGTCAGGCTTTTTTAGAACTGTCCACTGAGTCGGATAAGAAGCAGCAGGGTTCTGCAAGAAAAGTTTCAATTCATCTTCGTTCATTGAAAGAGTTCCATTTTCAGCCTGGATTTCAATATTCATCGACAAAGTCCGGTGATGTCTTTTAGACCAGGATGTATCAATGATGCAGGGATGCCCAGCTTTAAACTCTAGAAAACCATGAAACCAATCCTCAACTTCTTCAGAGTAAAAAGAACGGGAGTTTCCTGAAACTGTTTTAATATCCCCAAAAAGCCAGATTAGCATATCTAATAAATGGCTATTCTGAGTTATAAGAACTCCTCCGCCCGATTGGCTTTTGGAATAACGCCACCCTTTGCCCTTACGAAATAATTGGCCTATATACATCGAAGCATGGACCGTTTGGATTTTCCCAAGAGCTTTAGAGTTGAGAATTTCTTTGGCTTTACGAAAAGTATCCTGATAACGGGACATGTATCCGACCATATTGACAACTGAAGTTTTCTTAGCAATTTCTGAGAGCATTTTAGCTTCATGAAATTTGACAGATAATGGTTTTTCAATGAAGACTGCTATTCCGGCATTCAAGAAATCCTTTGCAATCTCAACATGAAGATTTGTCGGCGTGCAAATGAAAACTGCATCAACTACATCTTTGAATAAAACTTCCTTATGAGAACTATAAATTTTAAGCTGTGGCATCAGCGACTTAAGCATTCCCAACGATACAGAGGATGGATCGATAACACATTCCAACCGTGAACCAGTTAGACCATTCATCATTCCGGCATGAAGTAAGCCAAGTTTTCCGAAACCAATTATTCCAACTCTAACTGTCATTTTAATTCCTATGCTTTTACGCCGTACACCAGTTCTATGAAACCAGATTTTAATTGGTAAATGTCCTTCGTATGCGGACAAATCCATTCACCTGTATCATTAACCCCTAAAGATAATCTTTCTCCGAACCGGCTCATCCAGCCAATATGCTTTCCAGGCACACCGACCATCAGAGCAAACGGTTTAACATCTTTATTGATAACGGATCCGGCACCGATGAATGAGTACTCACCTAAGGTTATTCCACAAACAATCGTCGCGTTTGCACCAATAGTGACACCCTTCTTCACAAATGTATTTCGGTACTCATCTTTTCTTGAGAACTGAGATCTTGGATTATAAACATTTGTGAAAACCATGCTTGGCCCACAGAACACATCATCTTCAATGAAGACGTTGTCATAGACAGAAACATTATTCTGAATCTTTACGTTGTTACCAATTTTAACATTGTTCCCCACAAATACGTTTTGTCCCAGAGAGCACTTTTGACCAATTTCTGCTTTTGATGAAATATGAACCCAATGCCAAATACGAGTTCCCTCGCCAATCCGGGCTCCATCATCAACTATTGCTGTTTCATGTTTAGTGTAATTCATTAAATTCTTTGAGCTAGGAAGGGGTGGCCCCCAGAAATATCTGTAGACACTTTTTTGTTTCTGAATTCTTCCACGATTCGGATACCTTTCTCCACATCATCCAGACCATAACCCATGCCATTCAGGATGGAGTGATATACCGTTGTATGAAGATCGGCAAAGCCCTCAGAGAATTCAAACTCATCACCATCTATGCTAAGGCAACGATAAGTCGACTGAGTTTTATAACTCGCTGGTATAAAATTTCTATCGATCGATACGAACCATTTTACTCGAGCGTTCTTCAAATGAAGAACGCCTGCACAAGAAATGTGATTTTTTAGATGGACTTCATTTTTAACGATATCACCGAAAACCCAAGTAAGCATATCAAAGAAATGAACGCCTATATTAGTTGTAAGGCCACCTGATCTTTTTTCATTTCCCTTCCAAGACTTGTGGTACCAGTCTCCACGCGAAGTTACATATGTTAGGTCTACTTCGTGAAACTTATCCGGATTCTGAGCTAATCTAGTTTTCAAATTTAAAATGGCGTCATGAATACGAAGCTGGAGAATCGTCTTCACTTTACAGCCCGTTTCCGATTCAAGAATCTTTAGTTCATTAATCTCATGTAGAGTTAAAACTATGGGCTTTTCACAAATAGCATTTGCTCCGTGACGAAAAGCCATTTTTATATGACTAGAGTGAAGATCATTAGGCGAACAAATACTAACGTAATCTATGTTCAAAGGAGTGCCTCTTACATGTTGTAAGTACTCTTCAAACTTTTCCGGACTTGTAAAAAACTTAGCTTCAGGTGCATAACGATCGAGGATACCAACAGAATCGTTTAAATCCAAAGCAGCTACAATCCTATTACCAGTTTTAACGATCGCTTCTAAATGTCTTGGAGCTATGTAACCACCTACCCCAATAATAGCAAAATTTTTCAGGTTTTCCTCACTTCTACCTTAAGCAGGCAAAGTCACTTGGTTCAAAATATCGTGATCTTTAAACGACTGTACAGATCGTGCGAGACCTTCATCAATAGGCACTAAAGGCTTCCACCCCAACAGACTCTCGGCTTTAGAAATATCTGCCCAAGTTTCTTTAATATCGGCTTTATGAAATTCAAAATTCTGTATGATCGCTTTTTTGCCGATGAGGGTTTCGAGGCTTGTAATTATTTTAGTTAGAGCTATTGGATTCTTCCCGCCACCAAGATTGATAATCTCATATCCAACTTCTTTCGACGCCAGGATTGTTCCTCGTGCAATATCATCTACAAATGTAAAATCTCTAGATTGAGATCCATCTCCGAACAACTCGAGCTGTTTACCTTCTTTAATCCAGCGGATGAATCGGAAGATACTCATATCCGGACGGCCGGCTGGTCCATAAACTGTAAAGTAGCGAACAACAGAAACATCCAACCCGTATAGATAATGATAACTGTAAGCCATTACTTCTGCGGCTTTCTTAGAAGCAGCATATGGAGAGATCGGGGTATTCACAGCTAGCATTTCTGTGAAAGGCATTTTCTGACCAGCATATAGCGATGAAGTAGAAGCGAGGACTAATTTCTTCACTTTGTAATCGCGCATAAAATCCATTATGTTTAATGTCCCTATGGCATTTGTAGTCATGTAAATCTCAGGATTCTCCATCGAATATCGAACACCAGCACGAGCCGCCAGATTGAAAACGACATCAAATTTATTTTCCACAAATAGAGGCTTTAGGCTTTCTTTGTTTTCGATATCGACCTGGTGGAAAGTGAAGTTTTTAAATTTCTTCAATTGCTCCAAACGAAAGTACTTAAGACGAACATCGTAGTAGTCATTCATGTTATCGATTCCGACAACTTCTACACCACTCTCAAGTAACTGCTCAGCCGTTTTATTGGCAATAAATCCGGCAACGCCGGTAACTAAAACCTTTTTCATAGTCTACCATCACTTAATTCTTTAGGGAAAAGACCTTTCAGGTCGTAAAAAACAGTTTTTGATTTTTCGATAGAGCTAAAATCAACTTCTTTAAATTGATTATGTGCTACAGCCAGAATGACAGCTGAGTAGTCATCAATTTGTTTTAAGCAATCCGCTGAGTTCATAGAAAGATTGTACTCATGCTTCACTTCTGCAGAGTTTGCCCAAGGATCGTAAAGATCTACCTTACAACCAAACTCATTAAGTTCAGCAACGATATCAACTACACGAGTGTTTCTAATGTCCGGACAATTTTCTTTAAACGTAAGGCCCAGAACTAAAACTTTGGCATCTTTGATCTGGTGACATTTCTTAATCATAAGTTTTACAACTTGGTTTGCCACATAGGCACCCATGCCATCATTGATTCTTCTTCCAGCAAGAATGACCTGAGGATGATATCCCAGAGCTTCAGCTTTATAAGTTAGGTAGTAAGGATCAACTCCAATACAATGCCCACCTACAAGACCAGGAGAGAATTTTAAAAAGTTCCACTTTGTGCCTGCAGCCTCAAGAACTTCTTTCGTATCAAGATCTAGTTTGTTGAAGATCAAGGAAAGCTCATTAATGAACGCGATATTAATATCACGTTGAGTGTTCTCGATAACCTTGGCAGCTTCGGCAACTTTTATTGATGATGCTTTAAAAGTTCCAGCAGTGATAATTGAAGCATACAGGGCATTAATCTTTTCAGCGATCTCAGGGGTTGAGCCACTAGTGACTTTCATAATTTTACTGACAGTTTTTTCTTTATCACCTGGATTGATTCTCTCAGGGCTATAACCGCAAAAGAAATCTTTATTGAATTTTAGGCCACTGTGTTTTTCAAGAATAGGAACACAGTCTTCTTCAGTACATCCTGGATATACTGTTGACTCGTAAATTACGATGTCGTTTATTTTCAGTATCTTACCAACAGTCTCAGAAGCTTTCATGAGTGGAGTCAGATCGGGGCGTTTGTGTTCATCAATTGGGGTAGGAACAGTGACAATAAAAACATTACAGTTTTTCAGTTCATCTGTTTTAGAAGTAAACTTCATTGAAGTTTTTTTAAGTTCATCACTTGTGATTTCTAAAGTGCGATCATTTCCATTAGTCAGGTCATCAATTCGCCCTTGATTGATATCAAATCCAAGAGTTTCATATTTTTTGGCAAACTCAACTGCAAGTGGAAGACCCACGTATCCTAATCCGATGATGGCAATTCTAGACGAATTCATGCTAAGATCCTTAAAATTTTGTATGGCAGATATTACGAGGGAAATCATGGAATTTATAGACCTAAAATCTCAGCAAAAACGTATTCGAAAAGACCTAGATACTCGAATGGCTAAGGAACTTGACCATGGGCAATACATCCTCGGACCAGAAATCAATGAACTGGAAGAGAAACTGGCAAAATATGTAGGAGTAAAACACTGTATTTCCCTTTCAAACGGGACCGATGCACTTTTATTGCCTTTAATGGCCGCAGGAATTGGTCCTGGTGACGAAGTTATCACAACTCCTTTTACTTTTTTTGCTACCGGAGAAATGATCTCTCTAGCAGGTGCACAACCAGTTTTTGTAGACATTGATCCGCATACTTACAACATCAACCTGTCGTTAATTGAAAAAGCTATCACCCCAAAAACCAAAGCAATCATGCCCGTTAGTTTATATGGTCAGTGTCCAGACATAGACGGAATCAATGAACTTGCTAATCGACATAATCTTCTAGTCATCGAAGACGGTGCGCAAAGTTTTGGAGCCGAGTATAAGGGCAAGAAATCTTGTGGGCTCAGCCATGTAGGAGCAACGAGTTTCTTCCCTTCAAAACCTCTAGGCGGCTATGGTGATAGTGGTGCTTGCTTCACAAATGATGACGCACTCGCAAAAAGCATGAAAGAGCTTCGGGTCCATGGTCAGGAAAAGCGCTACTACCATACCCGTATTGGAATAAACGGCCGAATGGATACACTTCAGGCAGCTATTTTATTATCCAAGTTTGAAATTTTTCCGGAAGAAGTTGAACTCAGAAAAAAATGGGGCGAGCTCTATAAGAAATTACTTGGGCCGGATTTTAAAACACAAAACCTTCTCCCCAACAGCACTTCTGTGTTTGCTCAATTCACAATCGAAGTTAATAACCGAGATGAATTTATAAAGGCTATGAATGAACTTGGAGTTCCTACTGCAGTTCACTACCCTACCCCACTTCATTTGCAACCAGTCTACCAGCATCTTGGATTAGGCAAAGGCTCATTCCCTCACTCTGAGCTAGCATCAAGCCGTGTTGTAAGTTTACCAATGCACCCTTATCTAAATGAAGCCCTCATCGAGAAAGTTGTAGCTGCGGTTAAGAAATCTGCAGGATTACCGACATGACAGCTTTCGACAAAACCTACTGGGACAAAAACTACTACCAACCCATGACCATGGACGGAATCGGCAATGCCAAAGAGCACGTCCGCTACCTAAAATCCTACCTGGCCATTGAACATGTAGATATCTCAACCGTTATCGATCTGGGTTTCGGCTACGGTCATCTTTTCCGGGAAATGCTTAAAACCTTCATCCCACACCGCGCTGTCGGTATTGAACCTTCCCCTTACGCTTTCAATAAAGTGAAGGATTATAAACTCCGCCCCGTAGATTCGACAGACTTAAAACTCTACCAGGAAGACATCCTCACCTGGTGCCGCACGGACCGCAAAAAAAACAATGAGTTTGATCTCGGAATCTGCACTTCCGTTTTTCAGTACCTCAC
>DLGL01000104.1 GCA_002482685.1 Bacteriovoracaceae bacterium UBA7695
GTCTTTTAACGAAGGATACAAATGTTCCTCTTCACATTAAGGAAATGTGCAGGAGTGAATTGGCGACATTGGAATTAGTAGATAGAAAATTATAAGTTAACCAACTAACAACGGACAGGAGGTCTAATGTTATCTCAAGGTTTAAATCTCGTAGGCAATCACCCAAAATTCAACAGCGCACTTGAAATGGCTCGTAATGTAGCTGTGACAAAAACGCCGATTCTTATTTCAGGAGAAATTGGATCAGGGAAAAAAGCTATTGGTTCTTACATTCACCAAAACTCTGCCCGTAAAAATGCTCGTCTTGAAGTTGTAGATTGCAGCACAGACTCGGCATCAGTAGAGAAGATTGTCCTTGGGTTTCGTTGTGATGAAACTGGTCGTTTTAACCGTGGTGTTCTGGAAGTTGCCAACGGTGGTACGGTAATATTTGCCAACATTGACGCACTGGATGAAGTTTTTCAAAAACGCCTGTATACTATTCTTCAAGAGCTTCCTGATTACGAGTTAGATGTTCGCGTCCTTGCAACAACTTCGAAGAACCTTTCTAAGTTAGTTGGCGCTGGAAAGTTCTCACGTGCTTTATACACATATTTCAACGGAGCGCAGATCGACATGATCTCACTTCGCGAAAGAGGGACAGACGTGGAATTGATCGCTCGTCACTTCATTAACGAGTACGCTACAGAAACTTCTGCAGGGGACCTTTCACTTTGCGAAGAGGCTGCACGTAAGCTTTCTGACTACAACTGGAATCAAAATCTGGTTGAACTTCGTTCTTTCATCCGTAAGACATTATCAAACATGGAAGGCAAGACTCTTGACCTTGCAGCGATTGAGAATGGTGAGCGTAAAGTTGAGTTCACATCTTCTGAAGTAGACGAAGATGGCTTTAAACTTATGTCTCTTAAAGATGCTGAGAAACTTCTGATCAAAAAAGCATTAGTATTTACTTCTGAGAACAGAACACAAGCGGCAAAAATCCTTGGTGTTTCAATTCGTACTCTTAGAAATAAAATCAATGAATACAGAGGCGAAGGCGCGACTTACTTCATTAACTTACGCTAATTAGAATTTAATAGATTGTTGGAGCATCCAAGATGGACGTGAATGACAAAACACTTAACTCGCTAACGACTGCGCTTAACTTTCGAGAGATGCGCCAGAAGTTAATTTCGAGTAACGTGGCAAATGCTAACACTCCTGGCTTTAAGGCCAAGAAGTTAGATTTTGAAGAGGCATTGGCGCGCGCTCTGGATGTGGACGGTCAGATGGGAATGAACACCACTGATGTCCGTCACCATGATGTAGGCAATGGTGGTTTTAATAATCTTGAGCCTGAAATTTACGATAATCCGAATGGTGTTGTTTCAGAAAATGGCAACACGGTCGACGTTGAAGCAGAGATGGCCCAGATGGCAGAGAACAAACTTATGTACGACGCCCTGGTTCAGCTGATTAACAAGAAGATGGGTATTATGAAATACGCCATCAACTCTGAAAAATAATAAGTAGAGGTAAGGAATGGATTTACTCTCAAGTCTTAGAATTAGTTCAAGTGGTCTGGCAGCACAAAGAAAGAGAATGGAAGCCCATTCATCTAACATTGCCAATGCTCAGACAACGAGAACAGCAGAGGGTGGACCTTACCGTAGGAAAGAAGTGGTCTTTGGTTCAGAACCTGAGAGAGAAAACTTCTCAGAAATCTTAGAGGGTGAGCTTGCTGAAAATGCTCAGACAGTTCACGCTACAGAGGTTATTCATTCAGATAAGGTCGTGTTCAAACACGATCCATCACATCCTGATGCAAATGCTGAAGGATATGTGGCGATGCCTGACGTGAACCCTATGGTTGAGATGGCCAATATGATCGAAGCTCAGAGAGCTTATGAATCAAACGTGACGGCTCTTAATACGACAAAACAGATGGCGATGAAGACCTTAGAGATTGGTCGCTAATAAGTAAGTTAAAAGGAATCAACTATGTCGATTAAAGACATTTCAGGCTTTCAGAAAACTCTTGGGAATGCAGATGCCAAGGGCTGGAGTCGCTCTGTTGATAATGACTTTGGTGGAAACTTTAATCTTGAAAATCCCGGCTCTGTGCCTGGCACAGGGGATGCAAAGACGTTTGGAGAGTTTCTTTCTGATTCAATCGGGAAGGTAAATTCACTTCAAACAGAAGCGAACGTTGCCATGGAAAAGTTAGCAAGTGGTGAAAGTCAGAACTTGCACGAAACCCTCCTGGCAGTTGAGAAGGCAGATATTGCTTTCAGAACGATGAACCAGGTAAGAACGAAAGTAATCGATGCTTACCGAGAGATTATGAAGATGCAGATCTAGTGCTAGTTTAGGATGAATTAGAACTAATGAATCAGGAGGATTCAGTTGAATAATTTTATGTCGCAAACAATTCAGAACTTCCTCGATTTTTTTAAGTCATTAGATATGACAAGAAGAATTGGGATGATCGGTGTTGCAGGTTTTGTAGTTGCCCTGATGGCAGGAATTATCATTTACGCCAGTAAAACAGATTATAAAGTTCTTTATACCGACCTCACAAAAGATGATTCATCTATAATCCAGAGAATGCTTGAAGAAGGTAAAATCTCTTACCAAGTTAAAGACGACGGAAAAACTATTCAGGTTCCTGAAGACATGGTTGAAATCTGGCGTCTGGAAATTGCTAAAAAAGGTGTAAATTTCACAGGAACAGTTGGTTACGAAGTGTTTGATAAACAAGCATTTGGTACAACATCATTTGTCCAAAAAATTAATAAACAACGTGCTCTCGAAGGAGAGTTGGTTAAAACCATCATGCATATCAAGGGTGTAACTCGCGCCCGTATCCATTTATCTATTCCTGAATCCTCACCTTTCGTATCTGAAAGAAAACCACCCACAGGGTCAGTGGTTTTAGATGTTGAACGAGGTGTAACAATGACCAATGATGAAGTTAAAGGGATTCAATCTCTTGTAAGTTCATCAGTGGACGGTATGAGATCTCATAACGTAGTAGTTATCGATTCGCGTGGTAAGAAGCTTTCAGAAAATGATGGCGATCAAATGGGGCAGGAAACTGCTAACCGCATCGCACTTGAGACCAGACTAAATTCTCAATATGAAAAGAAAGTGGAAGAAATTCTCTCCCGTGTGATTGGTGAAGGTAAAGTGATCGCGAAAGTGGCACTAAAAATGGATTTCACAGAGAAAGTTGAAACACAGACTTCTTACGATCAAGAAAACTCAGCGGTTGTTTCTGAAGTACGTAACGAACAAAAAATGGTTGGAACACGGCCATCGCCACAAGGTATTCCGGGGGCGAGATCCAACCTTCCTGGTGAAGCGCCTCAGCCAGGGATTCCTGAAACGCGTAATGATGTAGATAAATCGCTCGTTACAAGAAATATGGCAGTGCCTTCGACTGTGACAAGATCTAAAAAGCCAACAGCTGAAATCTCAAATATGTCAGTAGCTGTGATGGTTGATGGAAAGAAAGTTCCGGTTTTAGCAAAAGACGGAACGCCGATGGTCAACGATGAAGGCATTCCTGTAACTAAGTATCAGGCATGGACTGAAGATGAGCTGCAAAATTTCCAACAGATTGTAGCGAGCTCTTTGGGTATTAATCTTACCCGTGGTGATAAATTAGTAATCAAAAACATGGAGTTTGCAAAAGAAGATCTGGCCGAGATGGAAGCTATCATGAGAGCTCGTGAAAATCGTGAGCTTATGAAGAACATCACAAAGTACCTCATGATCGGGGCTATTATTTCACTTTTCTTCTTCATGGTTGTTCGTCCATTCATTCAGTGGCTTACAGAGAACTCTGTTGAATCAATCGAAGACTTCTTGCCTAAGACGATTGAAGAGCTTGAAAAAATTCAGGCCAATCAGCGTCTGCCAGGACTTGAGGATGTTCTTCCGAGTATTGAGGACAAGCTCAACCCCGAGAAGATTGAAGGGAACATGCTCAGAGAGAAGATTATCTCTCTTGTGGAAGCTAACCCTGGTAAAGCGGCCCAAGTGGTTCACGATATGATCCATACAGCTGATGGTCAGAAAGAAATTGCTTAAAAGTTTTAAATATATAATGGTTTCAGGAGTACACTAGTGGCCGACGAACAACAGAGTTTAGAACCTGATGTGCAATATGCGCTTTTATCCGGTCAGGAAAAAGCAGCTATTTTATTATCAGCCTTGGGGCCCACAACCACCAAGTTGATCTTTAAACACATGAAAGATAATGATGTTAAGCGAATGATTAACAGCATGTCTGCTATTTCTAAATCACCCATCTGGATGGTTAAGCGTGTTCTTGAAGAGTTTTATTCGTCAATCAATGAAGATGCAGATCTTCTTTTCTCTGAAAATAAAGGCCGCGACTTCATCCTTGGAACTCTTGGTGAAGACCGTGCTAAACAACTCCTTGGTCAGATCGTTGATGTTGGAACTAACAACACACTCGAATCTCTGGAACTGGTTGATACCAGAACCCTTGCTAACTTCTTGATCAATGAACATCCACAAACGATTGCGCTTATTTGTGCCCACTTACCTGTTGAGAAGAAGGTAGATGTACTTCGTAAGCTTCCTGAAGGTCTTCAGGCAGAAGTGGTCCTTCGTGTGGCCAATCTGGATTTCGTTTCTCCTGAACTTATTGCTCAGCTTGACGATGTTCTTAAAACTGAACTTTCAACTCTTGGTTCAATCGATACTCAGCAGCTTGGTGGTGTTGAGCCAATCGCAGATATGCTCAATCTCATGGATAAAAACTCTGAGAAAAATATCATGGCGCGTGTGGAAGAAAAAGACCCTGAACTTGCTGAAGAAATTCGTAAGCTCATGTTCGTATTCGAAGACGTTGTATTCGTGGACGATCGTGGTATTCAAGAGCTTCTTAAAATCGTTGATAATACAAAACTTGTTATCGCTCTCAAAACAGCTCCTGATGATGTTAAGACTAAGCTCTTCAAGAATATGTCAAACCGTGCGGCCACTCTTCTCAAAGAGGATCTGGATGCGATGGGACCTACAAAAATTTCCGATGTGGAAAAAGCACAACAGGAAATCGTTCAGCAGCTTAAAGATCTTGAATCAAAAGGCAAAGCTCTTATTTCTCGTGGTGGCGAAGGCGATGCTTTCGTTTAAGGGACAATTTAATTTATGCAAAAGTACCGCAACTCTGAAATTAAATCATTTGAATTTTCTGATCTTCAGGGAACTCATGTGGTTACTCAAGGTGATTTCAAGCCATTCAGTTTCGGAGAATTAGACGGAGAATCTATCTCTTCTGAAAAGATCAGTGAAGAAACTTTAAGGACTGAAAGAACGTTTGAAAAAAATAGTAATTTCAAAATTGACGGTGCTGTTCGTAATTCGCGTGGGATAGCAAAGCAAGAGCAGTCGGATTTTGAAAGTCGAATCGAAGAAGAAGTAAAACGTCGATTAGAAACTGCATACGCTGATGCCTATACTGCTGGGCTTGAGCAGGGTAAAGCGGCCGGGAAGGAAGAAGCCTTTGCACTTTATCAGGAAGAGCTGGCAAAGAAGATTGAGAGCTTTACCGGTGTTGTAGAAGCTATGCAGGCGCAGAATGGTAAAATCTTTGAGCACAATCGTGTAGAAATATATGAATTCATAAAACGATTCACAAAATGGATTTGCCTCAAAGAAATTAATGAAAAAGTTTACCTTGAAACACTGCTTGAAAAATTGGTTCTTGAATTAAACGCGCGTAAAAATTTGGTAGTTAAAGTTGGCCGTGCCAATTTTAGTCAGATGCCAGAAGTTATTCAAGTTGTTGAATCTAAATTAGGTCAATTGTCTAATCTAAGAATTGAAATCGTTCCAGAGATTAATCATCCCGGTATTATTCTTGAGTCAGAAAATGGTCTGATTGATGGATCAATGGAAGGTGTTTTCAAAAATATCGATAAAATTTTTGAAATGGTGATGAATCCCGAGAATAAGGCATGAGTGAGAATTCTCCCTCAAATGATCTGAATCTTAAGCAAATCCTTCGTCATATCGAAAGCCGAATCCCTTATGAAAAAGTGGGGAAAATTATTGCCTCTCGTGGAATGGTTTATGAAGCTGCTGTTCCCCGTGCAGTTCTTGGGAGCAATGTTGAATTTATCGCAGAGAATGGTGAGACTTCACTAGGTGAAGTGGTTGCTATTAATGGTGCTAACTGTATGGTTATGCCCTACGATGAAATCTCAGGTATTAATTCAGAAACTAAAATTCATCTAAAAGATATCGTTACTGAAATTCGTATTTCACCCAATATGTTGGGACGGGTAATCGATTTTCAGGGGAATCCAATGGACAATAAAGGACCTATTGAGGGTCCTTATGAGAAGCGTTCAATCTTTGGATCGCCACTTAATCCCCTTGATCGTCCGCCTATCCGGGAACCACTTGATACAGGTATAAACTCTATAAACTGCTTTATAACTGCGGGCAAAGGACAGCGTCTTGCTATTATGGCCGGCTCTGGAGTCGGTAAGTCAGTTCTTATGGGGATGATTTCCAGAAATACAAATGCTGATATAAGTGTCATAGCCCTTATTGGTGAGCGTGGACGTGAAGTTTTAGAATTCATTCAATCAGATCTTGGCGAAGAGGGCCTAAAGCGTGCAGTCGTTGTCGTGGCAACTTCTGATACGTCAGCACTTATCCGTACTAAAGCAGCATACACAGCAACTACTATTGCTGAATATTTTCGTGATCAGGGTCAGGATGTACTACTAATGATGGACTCCATCACACGTTTTGCAATGGCCAATAGAGAAATAGCCCTTTCTACTGGAGAGCCTCCAGGACAGAAAGGTTATACACCCAGTGTTTTTGCCAAACTTCCCAAGCTGATGGAGCGGGCAGGGACCAAAAAAGGTGCTGGATCCATTACGGGAATTTATACTGTGCTTGTTGAAGGTGGGGATTTGGATGAGCCTATCGCTGACGCTGTTCGGGGAATTTCAGATGGTCACATTGTTCTCTCCCGACAATTAGCTGCCAAAAACCATTACCCCGCTATTGATGTCCTGGCCTCGATATCGCGAGTTATGCCGAAGGTAACGACTAAAGAGCACAAGATTGTCGCTAGTCACTTACGTGACCTTCTGGCTT
Source organism: Bacteriovoracaceae bacterium UBA7695 (assembly GCA_002482685.1). Taxonomy (GTDB): domain Bacteria; phylum Bdellovibrionota; class Bacteriovoracia; order Bacteriovoracales; family Bacteriovoracaceae; genus Peredibacter. Next base: position 7,135 of record DLGL01000104.1, read on the forward strand.
CTTACAAAGAGTCTGAGGATCTGATTACTGTAGGTGCTTACACCCGAGGCTCTAATCCTAAAATCGATAAAGCAATTTCTGTCTATGACGACATAACGAATCTTCTGAAACAACAAGTTGAAGAGGCTTTTACAATCGAAGAGCTATTTGACCGGATGCTGGACATTGCCCGCAAAGCTGAGGGTGCAGTGGATCCAAATTATAGATAACCATGAAAAAGTATACCTTTCGCCTGGAGCCAGTTCTTAAAGTCAGAAAACTCAAAGAAGAAAACTGTAGAATGGAGTTGGGTCAACTAGTCGCTCATCTTAACAAAATTGATGATCAGTTGGCACATGATCGCAAAGAAATCGATAACTACTTTATGATCCAGGAAGCCGCCATGAAAAATGGGGTGAGAGGGGATCAGATTCAGGCCTTTCCTATGCTTGTGTCCGCAAAAGAAAAAAATATCCAATTGCTGTCACGTGACCGAGAAACTCAATTAGGCCTGATTGATGAGAAGAAGCAGGAGCTTGCGGTTCTTAGAGGAGAGCTCAAAGTCATCGAAAATCTCAAAGAAAAGGACTATACTGATTATCGTAAGGCCATGAATAAGGAAATCGATCAAAAGGTCGAAGAACAAACCCAGAACTGGCTGCAGCACAGAGACAGGAAATTTTGATATGAAATTATTTTTGATTTTTTTATTTTTACCGATTATAGGACTGAGCGCGCCGGCAGCTCCAAAGCATGTTTACACTGAAGAAGAATACATTAAGAAGATTAATGAAGAAGTGAAAAAGAAAGTTGATTCAATAAAAAATAAATCTGTTTCAGAATTAACAAAAGAGTTACTAGATAAAGAAGAAAAACTTCAGTTACGTGAAATGGATCTTCTCAAACGCCAGGATTCTCTAAAAGTAACAGAAGCGGATCTTGCCCGTCGCTATACTGACCTAGCAGAAAAACAGAAAAGTTTCATAGGCTGTGTTCAGAAAAATGATGAAGATAGCAAGGCCCGCGTAGGTCAGCTGGTTGAGATGATTTCTAACATGAAGCCTGATAAAGCGGCTTCAGTACTTTCTGTTCAAGATATCGATATTGCAGTTCAAATCCTTCAAATGATTGATCCCAAGAAGGCTTCAAAAATGTTTAACTTTATGGATAAAGACATATCTGCAAAGCTTCAAAAACAGTATCTCCTCATGAAAAAATAGTCGTTTTGGCCCCAGAATTTTTACATTAGTACCCATTTTGTTTTTAACTTATCTCCCTTGCTGCTATTCTACATTTGACATCTTTTTTACAACTTCTTTTTAAGATGGATTTTATGAAAAGAAAACAAACCCAAATTTTGACTTCGCTTTTAATGCTTACTTTGCTTTCCGCCTGCGGAAAGAAAGACGACTCGGGCTCCAAAAAAAATAATCGTAGCGCCAATCCTACAACCCCTGAATTATGTCCCAATGGATATGCCAATGTTCCTGATGCAGCAGATGGTTTCTGCGTAATGAAATACGAAGCTAAAGTTGGAGGCGACTCTTTACCCGTATCCACTGCTGAAAACGCACCCTGGACCGGTACATTCGCTCCAGATGCACAAGCGCTCTGTCAGGCCTTAGGTCCCAAATATGACCTCATATCTAATGAGGAATGGTTAACCATCGCCCGCAACGCCGAAGCTCAGGGGAGTAACTGGACTGGCGGTTCTGTGGGGTCTGGATGCTTATTTAGAGGTAATGATGGTGGTCCGATGCCGTGGAATAATTGTGGTTATGGCAATGGGGCAGGCGGAGTAGATTTTGGTGTTTCTAGAAACGCCAGAGCAAAACTAATATTAAGTAACGGCGAGGAAGTCTGGGATTTAGCTGGGAACGTATCCGAATGGGTTGACTGGGAAGCGGGCGGAAGTTTTGATCTCGCTCCATTGGGATGCCAGCAAGTGGGAACAGAATTCAGAGATGTGGCAGCTGACCTGGGGTGTCCTCTGGTAGAGTCAGATTATTCTCCTCTAAACATCAACCATGGATCTACAGAGGGAATGGGGATTTTCGTTGGAGGCATGGGAGGGTATGCCCGTCGAGGAGGGGCATCCTGGGGTGGTGCCAGCTCTGGGGTCTATGCCTTGGGCCTTGAAAGAGGTGGGGCCAACAACGATGGCGATAACGGCTTTCGATGTGTTTACAGGAGATAGTTATTTTTTACAGCGAAGAGACTGAATAATCTGTTGGGCAGTTTTCATTTTTTCTGTTCCCAAAACACCCAAGGCTTTGGTGTGCACCAGTGAATCCTGACATTCAGTAAAATAGCTCATCTCAAGATACTCTACATTTTTTTTATCATTATACTGAACACCAATGCTGTGTGTGAGGGTCAATCCTGTTTTAAAATTTACGTAGGGGATAAACTTTGTAATTTTAAAGTCTCTTTGCTTGGCCCATTTTATGCGACCTTCTTGGTACTGCTTTTGATTTTTTTGAAGATCCTTAACTGGCAGTTTCACATCACCAATCCCGGTCAGAGTTATGGAGTAGTTGGCGCGATCTGATCCTTCAGGACTCAAAAATACGTGGGGAAGACCCAATAATTCTTTCTCATAACTCCAGCCTGGCGGTAGCTCCACCTCAATTTGCCCCCGCTTATCATTGATCGTCAAAGCTTGAGCAGAGTAGGCAGCTAAAAACATGAAAGTGGCAGTGAAAAATTTGAAAAACATCTATATATCCTGCTGAGTTTGCCGAAAAAGTCTTATGCTCAAGATTTTACTTTTATTAAGTATATTATATTCGTCATTATCCCACGCAAGCTTTAGCTTACCCACCGCAAACTGGCGCCAACTCACAGATGATCAGAAGGCCAGCGTTTGGCTTGAATACCGAAGATCTCTAAGTGAACTTGAAACATCAGCTCCGGATCCAGTGGCATCGATTTCAATTTCTATTATTCAGGAAGCCTACGCGGCGGGTTTTGATTGTTTCGTAGCAGGCTGGCCTTCAACTAAATCTTCCAGTGGAAAATGTGCGTA
>DLGL01000111.1 GCA_002482685.1 Bacteriovoracaceae bacterium UBA7695
AGAAAACTCATCAGACTCCATGGCCACACCAGTTTTAAAATCGAGGGTGAGTTCACTTAACTGGTGATCAGTCAAAAATCTCTTTTTAACAGTCTCTGCTTTTGCAAGATCCATCGCCATGGCGGCATCAATGATAGGCTGGTAACCCGTGCAGCGGCAGAGATTCCCGGTCATACAGTTTTTAGCTTCCTGAATTTCCATGGCGGTTTCATTTCTTGCCACTTTCTCTTCCACTAAACCTGTTAAGGCTATGACAAAGCCAGGTGTGCAAAAGCCACACTGACTTCCGTGACACTTTATCATCGCTTTCTGAGGCTCATTAAATTCAGCTTTATCTTTAAGGGCATCTACAGTCACAAGACTTGAGCCATCGAGGTTGGCCACCACGGTGATACATGAATTTATGGCCTGAAAATGCTTAGCATCCGTCCCTTTAGCAAACGGGAAAAAACGAAGCACACTACAGGCCCCGCAGTCTCCTTCAGCGCAGACTATTTTTGTTCCAGTGAGACTTTTCTCGTAACGAAGATAATCGGCGAGCATCATGCCTGCATGATCAACTCCCACTTCCTGACGTTTTCCATTAAGATAGAACACTATTTTATTTCTCATTATACCCTGCGCAAAAGATGGCCATTTATTTACAACATTGTCTCTGAAAGTTAGTATCTTGTGAAAAGAAAAAAGGTCCTGAAAATGAATCAATTAGACTTGATAAAAAAACTTCCAAAAGCAGAGCTGCATCTTCATATCGAAGGCACATTTGAACCTGAATTAATGTTTGAAATAGCACGGCGAAACAAAGTGAATATTCGTTTTAAGAGCGAAGAAGAAATCCGGCAAGCGTATGATTTTCACAACCTTCAGTCGTTTCTTGATATCTATTATGAAGGGGCAGGGGTGCTTTTGTACGAGAGAGATTTCTATGATCTCACCATGGCCTATCTCAAAAAATGCCGTGAAGATAACGTTGTTCATACCGAGATATTTTTTGATCCACAGACTCACACTGACCGTGGAGTTTCTTTTGATACAGTTTTTAAGGGTATCCATGCTGCACTTAAAGATGCTCAAAAAGAATGGGGCATCACAGGCCACATGATTATGTGTTTTTTGCGACACCTTTCTGAAGAAAGTGCTTTTAAAACTCTGACTGAATCTCTTCCTTATAAAAACCACATCATTGCCGTTGGACTGGATTCTGGGGAAGTGGGTCATCCACCTTCTAAATTTGAACGCGTATTTGCAGCGGCCATCAAAGAAGGATTTCTTACAGTTGCTCATGCAGGAGAAGAAGGGCCACCCTCATATATTTGGGAAGCCCTTGATCTTTTGAAAGTAAAACGTATTGATCACGGAGTGAGGGCCCTGGAAGACGCTGAACTCATGAAAAGGATTATTGCTGAAAAAATGCCTCTGACAGTATGTCCTCTTTCAAATTTAAAACTTAAAGTTTTTAATAAGCTAAGTGATCATAATCTTAAAAAGCTTTTACATCAGGGTGTAAAGGTTACAGTTAACTCTGATGATCCTGCCTATTTCGGCGGTTACGTAAATCAGAATTTTATTGAAACTGCGGAGGCACTTGATTTGTCTGCCGATGAGATTAAACAGATTGCGGTCAATTCATTTGAAGCTTCATTTCTTTCAATCGAAGAAAAAGCGAAATGGCTCACGATTATCGAGGCCATAAAGTGAAAGTCTTTTCAGTTTTAGCTTTGCTGGCATTGTTTGCTTGTCAGAGTACACCAGAGCAAAGACTGCAACGAATGATTAATATTCAAGTTGAAGAAGACAAGAAAGCGAACGACTTCGTTTCTTTGGAAGAATCAAAAAATAATTTCGGGAATGCGGAGTCAGAATTTAATCTAGGGCCCATGGTGGAATTTCACGATGCTCTTTTTCTTGGAAAAGATGATGAATATATCGCCCGCGAACTATCAAAATACCGGTTTATTAAATCAGCTGAAGATATGATAAAAGCTCGCCGCCGTATTTTAGGATATTACACCCAAAGCGGAAGATATCATTTAACTGAAGAGCTGGTGGATTGCTCTAAAGATCATATAACCATTAAGCCTATTCCGAATGGCTCTCGGGTTGCGATGCTCAACGATGTTAGATCCGCAGATCTGGTAACAGTGGAAGCTGACACTCCTCAGGTCTTACAAGATCATTATAAAACCAGCCGTGAAACATTTATCTCCATGGCCAGGGCCCAAAAACGACCTATCCATGTCTTCTTCCACATTGTGGATTCCAGAATGCGCATGCAAGTTTGCGAAATGGATTTCCACGGGCCTTAGACGAGTTCTTTACTTTAATATTCTTTAGATAGACTTTATGTGCCCCTACCGTGGGTTCGAGTTAGCATTTTATATATGCTAAGGATGGCGATCGAGAAATCGAAGCATCATCTTTAGATGCAAGTAGGCCCGAATTTTTCATTCGGGCCTTCTTATTTTCCATGCCTGGGTAGAAAAACACTAGTGTTCCATATTCCGGCAACTATCCGCACATCTGCGGCACGCCTGAACACAAAGATTCATCATGACGTCACTCGCCTCTATGTGTTCGCAGTGATTTGCACAAGCATCACATACCCGAGCGCAAACTCCACACAGGTCATGGGCGAAATCTGATTTCTCAATCATGAACCCCGCCGTGAGCTTACAAATTTCAGCACATTCTTTCATGAGAGTTATGTGAGTGACTTCACTATGCTTCCCTCCAAGAGAGAGGCAATGCTGAAGACAATTAGTTACTACCCGGTAGCAATCCAGAGAATTTTGTATGGCGTCTTCCATATTTACAGAAAGTCGGTTGATAAATTCGTTTTGATCTTTAAGTGTTTCCATTAGGCACCTCCAGAAAGAATTCTAGATGAGTTGAAGAAAAACTCAAAGCCCCCGCGGGTAATCTTAATTTATTAATGATTAGTAAAACAGACTAAAGAAGGACGCTCGCCTAAAGTAAGTTCAGCTCTGGTATTAAAAGGAAGAGGGGCGTTGGAGCCCGGAGCGTGGCCACAAGGCAGACCTTTCAGAACTGGATATTTCACACGGTGAGCGAAGCGCTCGATTGCCTGTGGCACGAGGTTCCTGCCGTCTTTCTCAAAACCCTCTGTGAAGTCTCCTACCAGGAGTGCTTTGAGATTATCATCCATCATTTTGGCCTGGTGAAGTTGCTCAAGCATCCTATCCACTGAGTAGCCCCTCTCGGAAACATCTTCAATAAAGAGCATTCTGTCCTTAGGAGAGGCTTGCCATGCAGTTCCCAGAGAAGTCTGAATCAGACGTAAATTTCCTCCTGTAATGGAACTAACGATGGTCTGTGACTTTTTTGCGGCATCATTTAAAGGAACTAGGTTAGTGTAAGTTACCCGATCAATACGGCCGAATAAGAGATCTATTAAGTCTTGCTGCTCCTGATTATTTTCCCAATCAGGATGGAGCTGAGAGATTGTTCTTCCATGAAGGGTAGGCCAGTTCCACTTTTGGTTGAGATAGAGGTGTAAGGCGGTGATGTCGCTAAAGCCAATGAGAAGCTTTGGAGTTTTTGGCCTTTTCATTTTTTCGAGTAGTGGAATAAGCCTCATGCTACCGTAGCCACCTCTTAAGCACCAAATGACCTTTGCATCGGAATGAAGCGCCCGCTCAAACTCTTCCCATTGTTCGGCCAAAGTTCCTGCAAAAAATAAATCCACTTGAATAAATTTATCTGAAAACCGGGGAATAAGATTTTGGTCACGTAGCCAACTCAGGCCTGGCTCTACCTTATTGACCGGAGCGGCGGACGCTGGCGCCACGATATCTACAATGTCATTTGGGAGAAGAATCTCCCACCGATTATCTCTGTTGGTCATAAAACAATTTTACTCAGTGGCATCCTGATTGCAAATCATAAAGCAGCAAGGAGCTCCTAATGAACCATATCAATCGTTACGGTGAATTAAACCCCAAACCAGCTAAAGGAAAAGCCCCGGCCGTCCCCCAATTGACCACAGAAGAAGAGGAAGAAAACCTTAATCCCGACTGGTCACATGATCCCAGATCAGAATCGGCTTATGAAAAACACCCGGATGAAGTTGAGGTAGAAAATGATTAAAAAATATTTGGCAAAGAAAGCAGCAAAAAAATCTGCCTCATGGATGGCCAGAACTCAGGCCAAGGTTCTTTTTACTGCTGTAGCGACAATTGCAACTCATAAGTTGTTAAAAAAAACGGCCAGAAAATTTCCGGCCATGAGCTTTCTGGAACCTAAGAAAACCTGAGAGGTACTTTATGAAATCCCCAGATCCCTATGACCGCTCTGTCAGGAGCATAAATGATTCTGAGAACTATGAATTCTCAGGGGAGTCTGAGTACTCTCGTGAACGTTCGGATCCGTATCAGATGGTAGATTATATGATTGATCATGGAGTTGAGTTCAGAGGGAGTGAGGAGAAAGAGGAAGCCAACTCTGATGAAAGACTTGGAGAACTTGTGGCGCAAATTCTTCGAAGTGAATCCCCGAGCGATGCTTCTGAGATTGATGTAGAAGTCAAAGATGGCGTTGTGAGCTTAACGGGAACAGTAAATTCCTTGCAGAGTAAACACCTGATTGAATTATCAGTTGAGAATTTATCTGGGGTAAAAGATATTTTTAATCATCTTCGATTTAATTCAACATACTAATTAAATATAGAGTTAATTTTTTTTATAAAAGTCATATCACCGAGTAAATCATGTATCGGTAATATGACTTTTCTTTTGTTTAAATAAAGTTGTCATTACCTTTGATATCATTCGTATTCTTTCCAAAAAAATCCTTGTCCCATTCTTGGCCTAACCATTTTCAATCCGTTTAAGAAAATATTGCCTACTTCAGTCGCAACAATCTTCATGTGACGATCGATAACAACCCGCAGCAAAGCACTATGAACAATACGAAAAACAGGACGTTTTTTCGTGACCACCAAGGAAGGTATCTATGACAAGAATTTTGTCGCTACTTATATTATGTTTTCTATTCATCGCCTGTAATAAGTCTGGTGATGACTCCAGCTGTAGTACCCAGGTTCAGGCCGAGGATGGATCTACGACGAGTACAGAATGCACTATCGATGATTCTGAACCAATTGCCGGCGATACATCAGGAGGTTCAGCAGGTGGAACAAGTGGCGGCACAACTGGCGGCACAACTGGTTCTACTACAGGTGGTGGCAGCGGATCTACAACTGGAGGAAGCTCAGCGCTCCCTAATGAAGCTTTCACTTTTGATGCCAATTTAAGTTTCTACAATACCTCTGCTGCCCAGGAAGCAAAATTTTTGAAGGCGCTAGACATTATAAAAGAGGTAGTGGCCACAGAGGAGTTTAGAACTAAGGTGCTCAACTTTACCTACAACGGAAAGAAAACGTTTGTAGATAATGGGGGATTTACCAATGCTCAAATTTATCAAAAAATTCTTGATGGAGCCGAGACTTTGCAACCTGGCAAGGATAACGAAATGGATATGGAAGTTCAGATCTACACGGCCTCTAATTCGACCGTTGGCTATACATATCCAAATTCAAAAAGAATTTGGGTAAATACAAAATTTTTCAACAGCTATACGGCAGAGGGAGTGGCAAGAAATCTTTTCCACGAATGGTTGCACAAACTAGGCTTCACTCACTCTTCAAGCTATAATACGGCCAGAAACTCTTCGGTCCCTTACGGGATAGGAAGTATCATAGGTGACATTGGAAAAGATTTTCTTTAGAAATTCCCCAACTGCCCTGTCACTTTTAGTGACGGGGCTTTTTTTTTGGTCTAATCTTTCCCTTATTAGCATAAGGGGAAATTATGAATGTTTTTATCACAGGAATTTCAAAAGGCATCGGCCTGGCCCTGACCACCGAAGCTTTAAATAAAGGTCATCGTGTGTTTGGTGTTGCCCGAAATCCTGAGTCTTCTCCTGAGCTTTCATCACTGATAAAATCTTATCCCGATTTTCATCTCATCAATTTAGATTTGTTAGACCCAAAAGCCGAAGAAAAATTACTTATGGAACTCAAAGAGTGTTCCTCGCTTGATATCGTTATCAACAATGCAGGAATCTATGAGAAGGGATCCTCGAGAGAAGAATTTCTCAAAAGCTTTGAGGTGAATTCATTCACACCATTTCTCGTCTCACACACACTTTTGCCGAAACTCAAGATGTCGAAAAATCCCAAACTGATTCATATAAGCTCTATCATGGGCTCAATTGAGGAGACTTCTTCTGGTGGAGCTTATGCTTACCGTGCTTCAAAAGCCGCCTTAAATATGATCAACAAAAGTCTTACGGTTGAAAACAAATGGCTCACTACTGCCGTTCTTCATCCAGGTTGGGTACAAACAAGAATGGGGGGCGAATCGGCACCTTTAGAAATAAAGGAGTCGAGCTCGGGATTGTGGAAAGTCATTGAAGGCTTAAGCCCTGAAAAGTCAGGTTCGTTTTTAGATTACCAGGGAGCAAAACTTCCCTGGTAATCTAAAAAATTATTCATCAACTTCCATCACGCGGTCATTGTCCACGGGAACTGCATTATCGTAACTATCAGTTTCTCTTATATCATCACTTCCAAGAAATTCTTCCCTTTGAATATGGTTGTCATCCTTTTCGGGACCACCACATGAAACTGCAAATGAGGCCAGGGTAAGTAGGGCCAGTAAGTTCAATAGATTTCGCATAAAACCTCCTGTTTAGTATTGATCATCATAGGTGTTGAGATCCATGACTTCTTCTTCTATGAGTTCAGATTCACTCATTTGTTGTTCTTGTTTTTGAGCAAAATATTCATTTTCATATTCCTCTTCCGAAACATAAATCTCCTGCTGGATTTCAGACGGTGAAAATTCATCATCAGTTACCTGCGCCCAGGTGGTTGCGGAAAAGAGAAAGAAAGCAGTGAACAGATAAATTTTCATTTTGACCTCTCGAGGGTTGTTGCCATCATCATAAGAATTTTTATCGGGTCAAATAAAGAGTCGGTGCGTGATGGGGCTTTTTTTCTGACACAACTAATTAAGCAGGTAAATTCAAGAGAAAATGTTGGCTCAGTCTTTGCTAATGAGTAATCAATGACTTCTTCTCTACGAATGACATTCATCCTGCTCTCTCTCATTATTCTCCTGACTGGTTGCGGAAAAGGCTTTGAAGATGATGAGGATGTTCTTTTGTTGAGGCAGGAAGAAGAAGCTGTAGACTTTTATCATGCCGAGCTTTCAGCGCTTAACCGAAGATTCGGATCTTACTCAGGACAATTTGGACTTTCCATCATTGATAATCAGATTTGGGCCAGGGTCAAAGTCCAGGGTCCGGGTCAGAACATAACTCACCCTCAGTTTATTCA
>DLGL01000086.1 GCA_002482685.1 Bacteriovoracaceae bacterium UBA7695
TGCTGCCCCTACGCAACAATTAGGTTAGAATAAGTCGTGACATAGGAGGAGGGTCTTATGAGTTATGGTTTAGGTGCATACAAGAAAACGTCTGTTGAAACTGCCAGTAAGGAACAAATCCTTCTCATGCTTTATCAGGCAGCGATTAAAAACTGTAAGAAAGCTATTGAAGCTATTGAGCAGAAAAATATTGCAAAAAAAGGCGAGTATATCGGCAAGATGCAAGACATCGTTGTTGAGCTCTCAAACAGTCTGGACTTTGAAGTCGGTGGAGATGTTGCTAAAGAATTAGCTTCTCTCTATGACTACGTTTTATATTCAAGTACACAGGCGAATATAAAAATTGATAAGTCTCACCTTGAGGGCTGTTTACGAGTATTAAACACTCTTTATGACGGTTGGACAGAAGCTATCAAGCAGATCAAGACACAAACTAAGAGTGCTTAATGAATAAGATGATCCTCCTATTCGACGAATTTATCATGAAAGCCATCGTAATGACCGAAGCCATTCTGGCGGAAGATTATCGCGATGATAAAAAATTAGAATTTTTCACTCTAAACAGAGAGAGACTTCTCTCTGTAGTCGACAAAATATCTCAACAGATCGACTGGACGACAATAGCCATTGAGAGTCGTGATGAACTTCACCGAAAAATCGAATTTCTTAAACAACTCGATGTGAAACTTCTGAGTCAGCTACAAACGCATCAGGAAGAAGTTAAACTCGAAATCGAACAAACATTTAAGCAAAAAGAGAACATCAAAGGTTACAACCTTACTGATGTTAAATAAGAATTGAAAAAGCTTCTCATCATTCAACTAGATGAAGCGTATTTTCTCTTTGAAACTCTCCTTATGTTGGATAAGTACCGCGATCTTTTAAAAGATTTCACTTTGACATTGCTCGTAGATGAGGTGGCCCTCTCAAAAATCCCTGAAGATTCTCGTCCTCTCATTTCAGGCATTACCACAGATCAGATGTCAGTGAACAATCTGAAGTATGACTTGAGCGTAAATTTCTCAATGAACGAAGCTGCATGGCCGCTACAAAATGAAATTAAAGCTACTCAAAAACTTGGTCCCCAAAAAAATGGCAATCAACTTATAGTTCCGGATGCATGGTCCTCATACCTGTTAACTCTTAAAGCACGAGCTCCCTTTATAACTTTTCATCTCCAGGATATTTATAAGAACATCCTGGGAATTAAAAGAATACCGTCCCCCCGTAAAGAGAAAAAAAAGTACCTCCATATAGCTATGGGGATGTGCAGTACTAAGCTTATGTCAGGAGCTGAGCAAGAGAAGCTCATTAATCTGATCCATAAAAATCATCCTACTCTTAAGATTAAAGATATTACTGAAATTGATGTCGTCTCTGATCTTTCTAACGTTCTTTACATTGGCCCGGCCCATCTTGAAGCTCTGAGAATTTGTGAAAATGAAGCTACTGGTATTTTCCTTACCGGCCAGTTTCAAGGTTTCAACCTAATGCCTTCTCACGAAGGTCACTTTCTAATTAGTGGTCGGGGATCTCAGCTTGAAGCCGATAAATTAATTGATTTTATCAATGCAGAGATTTTAGATGAAGATATGCCTGAAAATTTTACTTACTCTGCATATCAAATAGACGAAGAGAATCTCTTTGGGAGTTACCTGCGAAGTTATAATTCAAGTGACGAGACCTATCCTTTTTATCAGAGTCATGTGGTATTGTGGAATTTTCTCTTAAATCTCTTTGACATCAATCTTGAAGTTATAAAGTGCAGTGCTGAACAAATTTCTTTGCTCAATACACAGACAGAAGTGCTTACTAAACTCGTACGACTCTATGACTATGCTATGAGCTCTATCGACATCATTCATAAAGAAGCTCAGTCTAAGACAGCTGATAACGTTAAGATTCAGGGTCACGCAAAAAACCTAAGAGATATGGAAACAATAGCTGACAATATTTCTCAAACGAATTCTTTACTGCGTCCGATACTGGATTTTTATCGAATTCGCCGTGGACAAAACAATGGGAACACTCTGCTGGAGCAATCTCAGCACAGTTTTCTGACCTACTCCGAAGAGCACCAGGCCCTGAAGGCCCTCCTGGAATTATTTACTGTGACTTTGCGAAAAAACGAAGTTAGCATTTAAATACCGCATCAAGGAAGAATCAATGTCAGGGATGACTAAGCATACTTTTGAGGAAATGGACGGTGTCGTTGCCGGCACTCTATCCGTGAGTCTTGAACTCTTAAGTGACATTATTTCTCAAATCAACGCCATCGAAGCTTTTATCCCTGAAAAAGAATACCACTGGAACATTCAGCTTACTGCCTTATCCAACGACATAACTAATTTCGTTGAACTAACCACACTTCTCTCGAAGTTTGTTATGCACAAAAAGAAAATTACAATCCCAGAAATCAAACAGTCCCATGTCCATCTTCTTTTTGTTTTAAAAGGGATCAACCAGGCCCAACAAAAACATGACTCACTTGTGCTGGAAGATTTGATAAAGTACGAATTAAAAGATAATTTAACCCAGTGGAAAATAGACCTGATCCCCTTCATCCGACGCCAGTTAAACTCCTAACGGTTCATATCGATCCGCTCATATTGAACGACTTGCCTCCTTCGAGTATTAAAGAGGATTCTTTCAAGCTGACTGCTGCTAACGAAGCTCAATTTACCCTTCTTAAGAAAGGATCCCGCCTTTGGGTGCAGTTCCCTGATGGAGAATTTTGCGATTACCCATATTATCTGAAAAATGTAACCTGTGTCCTTGAAGGATTTAAGGCTTACTCTAAACCTCGGCCTGATTTAATCGATACATTTTCATCTTTTATCAAATCAACTGAATCGATTGAGAAAAAAATGTTTTCCAATGTTTCAATGTCACCTGGCGAGAATGTGAAAGATCTCTGGGATGAGATAATCAAAAAAGTAAACAGTATATCCGCTGAATCCCATAGCCTCAAAGGCCTGGTAGAAAAAATACTCGATGTCCCATTCCTGCAGAGTTTTCAAACCTCCTTGGTAATACTCCATCTCAAAGGGCAAACCAAGGCTGAACTTCTGGGAACGATGTGGAGAAGCGAAAAAGTTCATGGGTTAATTGAGGTTAAGGATTTTAACAATAGCTTTAACTCAATCAGAAAATCCAAAATTAAATCATTTTCAACTGATGCCTTCACCAAAATTAATCTCCCATTTAATGGGAGTTTTCTTGCTAAAGAAGTCATCAGCAAAAAATACAGTCTGATTGCAATTGTTTCCCGTCATGACTTTTTAAACTATAGTCATGAAGAAATAGAGTTATTTGAAACATGTATTGATTTACTTCAACCGCATTTTGAAAGACTTATCGATCAGGAATTTTCAGATCAAAAGATCTCCGAGCTCCGCATTTGCCTGAAACACTTTCCCTTACCATTGAGAATTCGTGACGGTCATTCGGGATCATCTTTTATGAATGATTTATATAATAACGAGCTTCAAGATCAGGACATTTTTTTTAATAAAAAGGTTAAAGGGCCGTTCTCACTTGATTTGTATGACTCAGACGAACTGCGCCACTATGCTTTTGATCTGTTTCATTTTCAAAGAATCTCACTCCTGGGTGAATTATTAAATACTCTTCGCCATGAACTGAGTAACCCACTCTTTGGTCTCAAACTCAGCTCTCAAATCTTTACAACTCTCGAAGTTACTCCGGATGATAAGGAGCTTATGGAAGAAATTGAAAAGAATGTTAACAGGTGCCAGTCCATCATTGAAAACTTCTCTAATCTTTATCAGATCAATCACGAAACTAAGCCAGTCGCTTTAAAAAAGATGATTGAAGAATCCATGACTTTAGCAAAAAGTGAGATCAGGGAAGTTACCCGTAAAGTTGAATACGGTCCGGATTCTGAGGACATTATTCTTAATGTTCCCCTTATCTTTGTCGTTCAAATTCTTTTCAATCTTATTGTAAATGCCGCTCAGGCGATGCGGAATCAACCTCACAGGGCGGAGCTGACAATCGAGGTGACAAAAGTTGGAGAGCAAGTGCAGATCGATGTTTCGGATAATGGGGCAGGTATCCCAGAAGATAAGCTCATAAACCTCTTTAAGCCTTTTTTCACGACCAAAAACCAAGGAACAGGATTAGGTCTGGTGCTATCGAGAAACCTCACTGTTAAAATGGGCGGGAATCTGGAATTTATTAAAAATCTCAAAGAAAAAGGCGCCTCATTCAGGCTGACATTACCCCTCTCATGAAACATATATTAATTATTGAAGATGAAATCCTGATTCAGCAGTCTCTAAAAAAGCTCTTTGAGAGAAGAGGACTTAGGGTTGACGTATCCGCCAGTGGAAAAACGGCGATTGATATGATTTTAAGTACTGACTATGACCGGATCATTTGTGATCTTATGCTCCAGGATATTTCAGGATTTGACGTCATTGAGGAATCTAAAAAACGCTTCAGTGCGCAGGAGATCGGTCAGAAATTTGTTATTATGACGGCCTATAATTCTCCTCAAGTTCTTTCCCGCGCAAACTCATATCAGTGTAAACTATTAAACAAGCCCTTTGATAACCTGGAAGAAGCCTTACGTCTGATGACGGAGTAAATATGAAGAAGCATGCCCCTTTAAATATTGTCGGTATCACACTTAAGCCAAATTCAACTCCTGAATTTTATAATATTCTTCCAAACCTCTGTGCCTGGCTTCTGAGACGAAAACGCAAAGTCGTTTTCCGTGAAGAAGATAAAGAACGAGTTTTAAAGTTTTTTAAATCCAGAATTCCAGATGGTCTGTATTTTTGGATTTAAAAAACTTTAAAACTC
>DLGL01000033.1 GCA_002482685.1 Bacteriovoracaceae bacterium UBA7695
TCCACTACGAAGGGATGAGAGTCAGAGTCATTGTTACAGATGGAGAAATGGCGCAATCGGCACGATTCGAACGTGCGACCTCTTGATTCGTAGTCAAGTGCTCTATCCAACTAAGCTACGACTGCGCTGATCTGTGGTGTAGTTTTAAACGAAGATGCATAAGTTATCAATACTAAAGACACATTCTACATGCTTAAAAAGCTGCTGCAAGTTGTTAATTTTACATCAAATGCTAAAGATAAACTTTTAAAAGAGTATCTTTACCTGAAAGACTCTATATAGTGGGTCTTATCCAGTTTGCTTTTTCTCGGTCAAGACCTAACACTTCTTCCTTTAAATCCCAAATTAACATTAAAAATAAAAGTTTCACGACAACTCACTGTCATGAATTCCATCGGAGATACAAATGAGTACTAAAATTTACGTCGGCAACCTTGGTTACACTGTTGCAGACAATACACTGTCAGATAAGTTCGCACAGTTTGGAACAGTTCAATCAGCAAAAGTCATTATGGACCGTGATACTAACAGATCGAAAGGATTTGGCTTTGTTGAGATGTCTACAAGTTCAGAAGCGGCTGAAGCCATTTCTTCACTTAACGGAACAGATTTTGGCGGTCGCCAAATGAATGTTACTGAAGCAAAACCTATGGTTCCGCGTGATAATAAGCGTTACTAGAAACTAGCTTTCCAATTGGAGAATGTGAAAACATTCTCCTTTTTTTTGGTCAAAATTCAAAAATCGCTCCTCACAACTTAAAGACTCAAAATGTATTTTTTGATTTTCAGCATAGTTGCAAGAACATCCTTCTCCAAGTCTAAGTCCGGCTTCATAAGCAAAAGTACAAGTGTCGCAACAGGATTTAGGGTCTTATCCAGAATTTCGAGTTCATCAATTTTGTGCTCAGGTTTAAATTCCTCTAGAGATAGCTCATGTTGAAAAACCACAAAATACTCATTCTCACTCTCTTTAAATGGAACAAGAACTAAACGGTTATAAAATATATCTCCGTTTTTTTTATAATTAAGAAGATCCTGGCAAATGGGTTGCTTTGAATTAATCGCATTTCGTATTCTTGAAACAGCACTCATATCAGTTAATGGGCCTTGCAAAAATCTACAGTTTTTACCAATGGTATCTTGGCTGTTATAAAGTGTTAGGTCGCAAAATTGCTGATTCGTATAAACAATCGGTCTGTCAGGAGCACTCGTAAGTGATAAAGAAATTGGGTTAAGAAATTTCTCTCCAATCGTCTGGATAGCGTGAGAAGCTTTCATAAATGCCTTTTGTACTTAACTAAACGCTCTAATCTTACCATCTCTGTATTGAATGAAGGCTATTATATCTCGATTAACTTTTTATTATTCATCCCGTTTTTTCTTAGGTTAAGCTAATGCTATCAACCTTAAACTAGCAGGAGACCACAAATGCTAAAATTTTTCCTTGTATTCGCTTTCCTTTTTCAGTCTAGTGCCTTTGCAGATACCAAGTTAAGCATTATGGGTAGCTTGCTTTACAATACCCCTGAGACGGAAGATCTGGATGATGTAGATGGTATAGAAGAAAAATCTGGCCTTGGCTTCGGAGTTGGTCTCCGCGCTTTAATGGGTATTAGTGATCAGTTATATTTCAGATCAGGCGCCGGTATCATTCAGAAAAATTTTAGCTACGAAGTAGATGATGATGTTACTGGTTCAAGTGGGGATTTTGACCTGTCTTTCATATATTTAAATATTCCCCTTACCATGTACTGGAAAGCGTCTCCTCAAGTTGGTTTATTCGGTGGAACAGCGCTTAATGCAAAAATGTCGGATGATTGTGATGCCTCTGGAGATTTTGACACTTGTACAATTAAAAATGAAAAAGCCTTAGTTTTCCCTCTAATAATAGGCTTTGATTTTTCTTTTAATGAGAAGATTGGCCTTGAAGTATCTTATGAATACGGACTAACTGAAACT
The DNA here is from genome assembly GCA_002482685.1 of Bacteriovoracaceae bacterium UBA7695. GTDB lineage: Bacteria > Bdellovibrionota > Bacteriovoracia > Bacteriovoracales > Bacteriovoracaceae > Peredibacter. The sequence continues at coordinate 1,960 of DLGL01000033.1, forward strand.
GCCAAAGACGTTACTGTAAACACAGCTGTAGCTAGCTTTCTCTACCATCTCGATTAGTTTTTTTATCATAGGCAATCGTTTAACCTTGGGCCTATGTTTTAAGAAGCGAGGAACGAGAAGAAAAAATGGATCAGCTGCAATGAAGCTTAGAATATGATTATGAAATATCTGGTTGTCCTATTTTTCATTTTAGGAAATATTCGTACTGCCTATGCTAGCAAGTGCCCAGAAGGACATTTTCTTGTGCGATCTCATCCCCGAAATGCTTACATAAAAACTGATGGGACTGCTGTATCTGCTACACAGGTAAAGGAACAGTGTCGTCCGTATCGAACAGTAAAGAAATCAGAACCGAATTTTACAATTCAGACCCCAAAGAATTGGCCCAATTCAAGAGAAAAATTCAAAGCATGGACCAAAGAAGAAGAAATCATAATTCGATCAATTTTAGAAAAACTTCCCAAATCGATTACAAATATCGGGAAGATCACTTTTCTTCGTTCAACTGAAAAATCGCCTAATCCTTCTGTAAACAATAGCGAAAATCAAATCATTGTCATTTATGACAGTGTCGCATCACATGATTTATCTAGAGTTATATCCCATGAACTTGCACATATTTACTGGGACTCCCTATATCTAAAATAAATTTCGTATTTAAGATCTGATCAACGAAATCATGGACATTTCCTATAGATTCTCTATCCTTTTTCATAAGGACTCATCGAGTTATTTCGGTAACTGTGTCATTTTGCAAAGAACAAGACCCAAACAAAGCCAAAACTCATTTGGGCCATAATTAATTTTTACGATTTATGGGCTACGTATAATTCTTGATTCATAAAGGTTAACATAAAACGGCAACTCAAGCTTTGCCGTTTCAATTGTTTCGGAACGACAAAACCTATCTCCATATACTGAATAGCAAACGACCTTTGAGTATTGTCTAACGATAAGAGTACCTTCTATGAAACCTTTATTGAATTCCGCTAGCTCCAAAAGAAAAGGTATTTGGCCACAACTTCTGTCTCCTTCTGTCCCCCAGTCTCGCTCCCATAGACCATTATATAAACCATGTTCTCCTTCGAGCTGCCAAAATCCAGGTACTCCCTTCCAAGCAAGATGTATCGACTCAGCATAACAGGTTAGATTTTTTTCACTAATGGGTACTTTAACTATAAGCCTCTTTGTAGCATCTTTGCCGTACACGCTTGAATTAGCAGTCAAACCTATTACAAATATGGCACACAACACCTTTAACAACATATAGAACCTCCCTCTAAATATTACTGGTAGATCTAATTTCATATTTTTACCCCCTTTGCAAAGTTGCCAAAAGGCTACACCTCATATAAGTATTTACTTATATGCTAAGAATCAATGATTTAAAAAACTTTATAGAAATTAGTAACTTCAAAAGTTTGAAGCAAACAGCAACTAAACTGGAAATAACACAACCAGCTTTATCAGACTCATTAAAAAGACTCGAAACAGACCTCGGATGCTTATTGTTTTATCGAACAAAAAATGGTGTCAGCCTCACACCTACTGGACGAAAGTTGCTTGAAAAATCGAAAACCATTTGGAATTCAATCAATGAACTTCAGGCCAGAGATGAACTAATCACTAATGTTACACTTGGGTGTCACTCAGTAGTGGGATCATATTTTTTGCCCAACGTGCTAAACTCTATTGGGGATCAGTATCCAGATAATAGAATACAGCTTAGACATGGATTCTCTCGTGAGATTCAAGAAGGAATTCAAAATGGGACTATTGATATTGGAGTTGTAGTAAATGCGATTCAAAATCCTGACTTAGTTATAAGAAATGTTGCTCAGGACAATGTCTGCATTTGGCGGTCTAAGAAATTAACACCAAAAGATCAGCTGATTTGTGATCCAGGTCTTTTTCAATCAAGCAGTTTAATTAAAAAATGGAAAAATTGTCCTCGGAAATTACTAACATCATCAAGCCTGGAACTCATCGGAAGACTCACAGAGTCTGGAGTTGGATATGGAATATTGCCAGAAAGAATAGTTGAAAATTTTAACTTTAATTTAGTAAAAGTTCCTAATTCACCTTCATATAAAGATGAGTTCTCAATAGTTCATCGGCCAGAGTTTGGAAAAAACAAATTTGAAAAAGATATAATTACTGAAATAAAATCTTCATTCTAAAATCCTGCTCTCGAACTTTTGAACTTCTTGAACACCCAAAAACGGAAAAAATCGCCAAAAGACGAGTAATTTCAAAAACCTAAATACACCAAAAAGTTCAAGAAATGGCGGAGACGGCTCCGGTTGAACCTAAACACTAAGGTAGTTGAGTGGTAAGGCTAGATTTCAATCTTGAACAAAAATAGATTTTCCACATTACATTTATAGCTTATCGAGTCTTTCTCGTATATTTAGGTTTTGCTTTGATTGGCTTAACAGTGGGCCGATTAGAAATGTCGAGATTATGAAGACCTATTTTAATGGCTTCAAGTAGAACATGGTTTCCCATCCAAAGTTTACGTTCGACTGACTTCTTTTTATTTAACTGTGCACGAACATTTTTAACCTTGTTCAACAAATCTTGTACTTCAAATTCTGGAGGGACCCTGATTCGCAGCGTCTTATAATCCGTAGGTTGCTTAGGGTTTTTCTTTTTTAGCATTAATATATTTTGACATCGATATCTTTGTGCTACAAGATTTTTGTAGCACAAAATTGGAAAAAAATGAGAACTTCTGAAATTAAAATTGAGGGTCAAAAAAAGGAAGCTGTACTAGTTGCAGGAGGGCCAGGCTTTAAGGTTTATACCGTTTCAGATCTAGATGGGTGGGCTATTGCTATTGGAAGAAAAGCTTCTTTTATTGCGGATAATACGCCTGCCGCACAAGCAGTCGCAGATTATGTAAACATAAGATACCATTCACTCAATCTGCATGAGTCGATAAAGAATAAATTTAATGAGCTTGTAGATGTTCTAAAAGAAAAACATGAGGCTCCCATCAAGGAAGCCCCAATTAACTAATTCTTATCTTCTTCTAGTAATTCAAATGGTGGAAGTGCATTAACCAATCGAATCGTTTCCATACTTACAGTCACAACACGTTTAACTAAATCAATGATATATCGAGGATCATCTGACCATTCATTTGGGTCATTTACAATACCGCTATCTTTATCTTTACTAATAACGTATTTCTCCATAACCCATTCAATTGCAGATTTTCCATTTAATATATACTCATATGCCGACTCTGGAATTCCACTTAAAGTCACATATGAATTAAAAATAATTCTTGTTTTATCTTCAGTCTTTTTTGTCCCAAAAAATTTCATCCCAGTTTCATTAACTTTATAAAAACCATCAACTCTCTGGATTGCTTTCTCATTAACTTCTTCAGAAAGTTCGTAGGGCTTAGCTGATTCGTAATTAATATGGAGATTTGCGAGAGATTCACCAGTATTACTAAAGCCCCAAAAGTCTCTTAATAACGGAATCCGTGGAAGCATCTTTTTAAAATCATTTTGATATTTATCCTTGTAAGACGCTGAGTGAAGAAGACCATAGATATAATAGAAAATTTTCTCTTTGGTAATTGAGTTATCTTCATAGGATAGACGAAACTTCTCAAGCGTCATATCAGTAATTGCGTCACGGCGAATATACGCATCCAGATTAGTCTCGCCCGAAACATCTAGTTCATTGCTTAATGGTTTTTCATATTGATACAAAGGAAACGCCTGGGTCGGAGTAAAAAAATTAACGTCAGGAATAACATTTGTAATAAATACAGAAAACCTTGAAGCTCCCACACCAGATGTGCAAATCACAAAATTATTGTGCTCAATAGTTGGAAAAATTTTGGGTAATTGATAAATCATGTCATTCAAGTTTTTATTAAAATATAAAAACTGCTTACAAAATGGCCGGTATAATCCTACAAACCTAGAATTCTCTTTATAATTAATCTTTCTTAACTTGTTTAGATCTGACTTTAAACTACGGTTCCAGCTTATTCGGGTCGAGTCATTGTTAACAAACTTATCTAAATCGATCTCTAAATCTTTCTTTCTGGACTCTTCCAAGCGATCAACTTCTAGGTTATAAAAGTTTATCATTCTATTAATATTCTGATCTAACAAAACCTTCGAGAAATTGTAACACCAAACATCCCTACTCGTAGAAAGCCCTCTTGAATAAGTCTGAAAAATCGGTTTATCTTCTTGCGATTTTTTATCACCAATCGGTAAAAAAGCATCAAATTCTGGATTTCTTTGCTTTACCCAGTCTCCCTCTTTATTCGGAAATACTTTAATCCATGGAACGTTTTTAACAGTTTTAAGGTTTGAAATTATTTTTAATTTTTCTTCACGATTAAGATAATCACCAATATCATTATAAAAAATCTCTGCATCTCCTGTGTGGTTTTTGGACTTTATAAAGATTGTTATCGCGACAGGAGTTCTAGTACCTTCTCCAAATACATTTCCTTTTTCTCTTCTTCTTTCTTCGCCAGACGTACGAGCATTGCCTCTAAGATTGAAGCAATAAATTTTTGAAAATTCACTTACGAGGGTCTTTCTTAATCCATCAGCTGAATTACTATCAATAAAAGATCCATTCGTTACAAATCCAATTATTCCTTCATCTCCGATTCTATCAGTAGCCCATTTTATGCCTCTTATATAGGAGTCATAGAGACTATTTTTATTTATTGCTTCGGATAAAGCTGCATAAGTTTTTCGAATTTTATTATCAAGAGCCGGATAAGCTAAATTTTGATTATTGTCGTTTGCATCGCCTTGTCCCGCAGAATAGGGAGGATTACTAATTATCACATGAATGTTTTCTTTTTTTTGTTTTTCAACCCTTTTATGAATTTCAGGTAGAGCTACTGCAAAGCTTGTTTGCGCATTGTTTTCATCAAGCTGAAAGGTGTCAGTGAGAACAGCTCCTGCAAATGGTTGATAATCACCACTAATTAATTCATTATATGTTTCTTCAATGTTAATCGTTGCAATATAGTAGGCCAATAGAACGAGTTCATTAGCGTGCAATTCAGATTGAAATTTTCTTTTCAGATCTTCTTTTTTAATAATGCCACTTTGAAGAAGGCGAACCATAAAGGTTCCCGTGCCAGTGAACGGATCTAGAATATTGACCCCTTTATCAGATAAACTCTTTCCAAACTCTTCTTGCATGACATCTTCAACGCTATTAATAATGAAGTCCACAACTTCAATTGGGGTATATACGATACCTAGTCGTTCAGACATTTTCTTAAAAGCTACATTAAAGAAGCGATCATAAAGCTCTTTAATAATTCTCTGTCGAGCTTCTGCATTATTAATATCTTTCACAACCATTCGAACACTTGCATAGAATGTTTTAAGATATTCAGCATCTTCTTTTTTTATAGCTGAATCAAATATGCTTAGAACTGATTGCATCGATTGAGATACTGGATTTAATTCAGTAAATTTATAATGTGAAAATAGTGCATCAAAGACTGGCTTTGTTATGAGTTGTTGTGAGAGCATCTCAATGGCATCGGCCTCTGATATGGATGGATTAAGATTTTTTCTTATCCCATTTAAAAAAGATTCAAATGCTTTAATAGGCTCAGGATTCTTACCGGCAAGGATGTCTTTAACCTGCGCGGTGTGACGCTTGGCAATTTCTGCTACTTCGGTAGCCCAGTTTTCCCAATATGGACGAGTTCCACACTTTGCAACAATTTTGGCATAGATGGCGTCTTTATATTCTTCAAGCTGTAGAAGGCTCAGCTGAACTTGTATACGTGTCGCTTTTTCACCGCCGTTAGTTTCATTATCGTCCGATCCACCACCTTGGCCAATAATAGACACATTAATTTTGCCTGACTTGTTTTTATTAAGATCAAGTTTATTAATTTCAGCATCTAATCTTTCATCATGAGCTCGAAGAGCTTGAAGAACCTGCCATACTACTTTGTATTTTTTATTATCCTTAAGTGCTTCTTCGGCTGGAACTCCAGCGGGAATACCGATAGGAAGAATAACATACCCATACTTCTTTCCTTCAGCTTTTCTCATTATTCTTCCCACTGACTGAACGACATCAACCATTGAGTCACGGGCATTCAAAAATAAGACCGCATCCAGTGCAGGCACATCAACACCTTCAGAGAGGCAACGCGCATTACTTAATATTCTGCAAGTATCTTCTGGGGTTTCTTCCTTAAGCCAAGTAAGTTTGGATTCACGATCAAGGACGTTGAATCCTCCATCAACGTGCGCAAGCTCACACTTAAGAATATTTTTAATATCTGGATGGGAAGCAGTATACTGATGAATAACATTATCAAACATATCCACTATTTTTTTTGAATCTTCAATTTTTCGAGCAAAAGCGACAGCTCTTCTCATTGGCTTTTCATCTTCGGTAACTGCTTCTTTACCAACAAGTCGTTTTGAAAGTCCGTTCCAACAACCAATAATCTTTGCTATATCTTCTAGGGGTATTTCCCCATCTTCATTAGCAAAACTCTTTTGAAATTTCGGGTCAATTATTCCTTCATCAATCGCAAGTACGAGAACTTTATAATCTGTGAGAAGACCATCATTTACCGCTTTACCAAATCCAAGATGGTAAAACTCTGGACCATATAGAGTCTCATCATCCATTGAATATAGGATGGCACTATTTTCTTTTGCTTTTGTCTGTACTGCATCACTAAAAATTCTTGGCGTTGCAGTCATGTACAATCGCTTTTTTGTACTAATAAATTTCTGATCATGAACTTTAACGAAATGGGAATCTTCTTGATCTGCGACAGTTGCTCCAGTTGTTCTGTGAGCTTCATCACAAATAATAATGTCAAATTCAGACAGACCCTTCTTTTGCGCTTCTGATACAACATCAATTGATTGATAGGTAGAAAATATTACAGTCATCTTCTTGTCCTTACGGACGCGCTCAAGACCTTTTATAAGAGAAGTAGTATCTGTTGAAGCTGGTATGGTGAGGTCGTGCTTTGACATGTCCTCTTTACTTTTTCCTACTTTGCTATCTGAACATACTGCAAAAGCGTGGAATGATTCTTCAGATTCAATTGTCCACTCTTTGAGCGTCTGGCTTAAAAGAGAAATTGAAGGAACTAGAAATAGAACAAGACCATTATTTTTAGCTACGCTCTCAGCGAGTTTAAGTGCTGTAAAAGTTTTGCCTGTACCGCAAGCCATGATTAGTTTTCCACGATTTTGCTTCTGAAATCCATTCATCACTTTGTCGATAGCTTCTACTTGGTGCGCGCGTGGTTTCTTCTTTTCCTTTTTAATAAGTTGGTCAGGTTTATTTAGGCTGAACTTTGACCAATCAATAGAGCTCTGTTCTAGTTGGCCAACACCAAAACGAATTACTGGAATAGTCTGGCTATCCAAAGCTTTCTCTGCCGGTTCGCTCCAGCGGTCAGAAGTTGAAACGATAATTCTTTGAACAAAAGATTTCCGTTTACCTTCGACTTGAAAAGTTTTTCCTGATTCTGTGAAAAACGAATCAATATCACCCTTTTGAACAAGATAAGTAGGAGCATAGAATTTACACTGAATTGCTGTGAACTCCCCATCATGTCCTTCCGCTACAAGATCTATACCATGGTCCTGAGCATTTACTTTGTGGGGAAACTCGCTCCACATATACACTTTTTTGTACTGATCAATGTATAGAGGCTCCGTCTCGAGAAAGCTCTTCATCAACTTTTCAAAGCTTGTACCTTTGTCTCGTTGATTTATAATCAATTCGTTGTATTGCTCTAAGAGATCATAAATTGATTGGATTTTTTTTGTACTCATGGCCCGACCTTTCTTCCTAGATAAAACGTTTTACTGTTTAGGATGAAGGCCAGCAGATATCGCTAAAGAGCGAAGTTTGGCTTTATTAATGTGAGGATATAAGAATTTGCCTCAAATTTTGTTCAAAGATGAAACAAAATATTTTCAAGCAAAGCATATTTGAACTCTGTAGTCAGAGTCCCTCGCATCTATCATCCGTGATATTCGTATTAGCTATAAATGATACTTTAGGGCTCTCAGTTTGAGACTAAATTATTGTCTTAAGGATTCTTTATAGATGAAGAGTAGGGTGGCACTGAACTTCTGAACTTTTGTTACGCTCTAAAATGAAAAAGCTCGGCAAGAGCCGAGCAATTTCAATAATCTAAATGTGATTACGGGTTCAAGATATGGCGGAGACGATGAGATTTGAACTCATGGAAGCCTTTCGGCTTCGCACCCTTAGCAAGGGTGTGGTTTAAGCCACTCACCCACGTCTCCGTTATTTGGCTTAGAAACACTTACCAAGAACTCAATGTAAAAAGTGGCGGAGGACTAGGGATTCGAACCCCAGGTAGGCGTTAACCCACGACAGTTTTCAAAACTGTTGCCTTAAACCGCTCGGCCAGTCCTCCACTACAGGAGCATAAATATAAATAAGTTCAGGAAAAAAGACAATCGCTTATTTGCGAATCTCTTTCATGCCACCCATATAATTCCACAGAACCTCGGGAATTTGCACTGAGCCATCTTTTTGCTGATAGTTCTCAAGGATTGCCACTACTGTACGTCCTACGGCTAACCCAGAGCCATTGAGCGTATGTGCGAACTCAAGCTTACCTTCCTTATTGCGGAAGCGGATATTGGCCCTTCTCGCCTGGAAATCACCACAATTAGAAATTGAAGAGATCTCGCGGTACTTATTCTGGCTTGGGACCCAAACTTCCAGGTCGACAGTATTTTGCGACGCGAAACCCATATCTCCCGTACAGAGCCTCAAGGCCCGATAAGGCAGCTTAAGTTTTTCAAGAACCTCACAGGCGCTCTTGATCATTTTTTGGTGAATTTCTTGAGATTGAGAAGGAGAGCAAATTGAAACCATTTCAACCTTGTTGAACTGGTGCATCCGGATCAGACCTTTAACATCCTTTCCGTGAGAGCCGGCCTCAGATCTAAAACATGGAGAATAAGCGGCGTAAAGGATTGGGAATTCTGCTTCTTCGATCACTTCATCGCGCTTGATATTTGTCAGTGTAACTTCAGAAGTTGGAATGAGATACCATGGCTGCTCAGAATTGAGTTTGAAGAGTTGATCTTCAAACTTTGGAAGGTTTCCCGTTCCCAGTAAAGATCTCTCATGAGCAATAAATGGTGTCAGCATTTCTGTAAAGCCGTTTGCCGTTTGGTGATCAAGCATAAAATTGATAAGTGCTCTTTCAAGCTTTGCAATTCCTGCTTTATAAACCACAAACCGGGCACCTGTTATTTTGGCCCCAGCTTCAAAATCAAGCATTCCTAACTTTTCACCAACATCAGCGTGATCTGCTGGAGTGAAATCAAATACCCTCGGTGTTCCCCAACGGCTTTCTTCTTTGTTTTCTTCTTCAGATTTACCGACTGGAACTGATGAATCAGGGAGATTTGGAATATTAAGTAGAAGATTCGTTTGTTTTAATTGAACCGCATCTAGTTCAGCGGCTTCTTTTTCCATTTCTGCTTTAAGAGTAGCGACCTGACCCATGGGTCCTGCAGCATCTTGTTTATTTTTTTTTAGTTCACCAATTTCACGAGACAATTTATTAATATCAGCTTTTTTAGTTTCGGAAGCAGTCGTAAGAAGCTTTCTTTTTTTATTGAGATCTAAAATTTCAGTTAAAACTGATGTGTCGACATTTCTGTTTCCGAGACTCGTTTTAATGGCGTCAAAATCACTTTCGATTTTTTTAATGTCTAACATAAAGTTACCTATTGCATGAGATTAATATAAGACTGAATTTGGCTTTTATCAGAAGCGTCTGGATTCATTTCAAGATACATTTTATAGGATTCTACGGCAAGAACCCCTTGTCCCAGAAGTCGGTAAACATCCCCAATTTTTCTGTGAATAACGGGTTCATCTGCTTTTTCTTTCATCGCTTTTTTATAAAGATCCAGGGCAAGGTCAAAGTTATTTCGCTTAGTGCTGATATCTGCAAGACCCACTAATGATTCGTAGGCACGAGGGTTAATTTTTTGCGCACGCTTATAGAGATTTTCGGCCTGAGTGAGGTCGCCCTTTTCTGCCCAGATTTGTGCCATAAGAGAAAGATCTGCATCATTATCTCCATTGGCCTTAAGATCGGCTTCCACATCACTTAAAGCACCGTCATAGTCCTTACTTAGAAATTTTATCTTAGCTATGTAATACTGAACCTTAGGGTAGGTACTAAGCCTTTCCTGGATTCTCTTAAACCATTTGGCAGATTCAACTAATTCACCACTTTCAAATAAAACTCTGCCTGCAGTCATCATGGCTTCAATATCACCAGGCTCTATATCCAAAAGTTTTTCAACTATTCCAGGTATCTCTTTGTACCTTTCATCTAGCAGTGCCGCTTTGATAAGGAACTCATATAAGGCCTTATCTCTAATAGGCATGTTTTCGAGTTTCGCTTTATAGTCCTGAAAGTCTTTAATTTTACCAGCTCTGTAGTAGAAAATAGCAATTTCTGAGAGCACCTTAGGATTTTCGCCAAATTCATTAAGAATACTCAAGAGGTACCCAATAGCTGCCCGATCGTCATTTTGTTCGTAGATAATTTTTGAATAGGCTATTCTATAATCAGCATTAACTGGGTCAAGCTCCATACACTTATTGAGTAGAATTCTTGCAGCATCAAAGTTTGCTCTTTTAATTAAAAGTTCTGCCAAAAGAAAAATATCTCTGTCATTCAATGGATTCATGTTGATGGAGTTTTTTAACCAAGATATGGCCTGCAACGGATCACCCATTTGAATGTAAAGACGACCATTGGCAGAAGCATACTCGAAATCATTTTTTATCTCTGTTCCAGACATAATCGCTATGCGATTTTTAGCGTCATTAAACTTATACGTTTCGATATAAGCGTCAACCAGAGCGATATTAATGCTTTTATCATCCGGAAATTTTTTAACTAGTGCTTCTAATGTCTTTAGTGCTTGGGACGCAATACCTAGTTTTAGCTGCATTTTTGCCAGGAACAATTCCGTTGGAATATATCCAGGATAAAAATCTGTTGCTTTGGCCACAGTACTAAGAGCAAGCTCATAGTTCTTTTTATCATGAAAAGATTTTGCCTGATTGAGTAACTTGATTGCCTTAGATTCTGCAATGAGTTTATCTGTTTCGTTTTGTGGGTTTTCAGTACTTGCAAGATCTGCCAAACGCATACGAAGCTCAGTAGAGTCTTCTATTTTAAGTGAAGCCGTAAAATAGCTTGTAGCCTTTTTAACATCACCTTCACTGGCCAGTATTAACCCTGTTAATTCAAGGAACTTCGCCCGAGTAAGATCATTATTTTCTAGATTCATTTCTTCTGCTTTATTCAGAAGAATCTGGGCTTCTTTAAATTGTTTTTCTTTGATCAGGTGATCAGCTTTCTTGAGAATAAAGCCTACCAACTTAGGAAACTTTTTTAACGCTTCATCAATGTATTGCAAAGCCTTGTCATTTTCCTGATTGAATACGTGATATTCAATTAAAGCATCGTAGGTATACCGAGTTTTTTCGGGTGCCTTAATTAATGGCTGGAGAAACTCTTTGGCCTTTTGAATTTTTCCAACTTTAAGCAAGGTCCTCAAATAAACTGCAAATAAATCCTGCGAAACATTTGCTGGATAAAGTTTTAAGTATTTAGAGACTACGTCTTGGGCCGCTTCCCATTTATTAATGGAGGCATAAAAAAGATTTAGTCCGATGACTCCGTTGGGGTCTTTTACTAAAAATGGTCTTTTAGATTGAATTAAATTAAAAACAATTTGAGCATTTCCTTGTTTATCCTCTTTTGAGAACTTCAATTGTTCAGCATAATCTCTGACCAGTAGATTAAGAGCTTCCTCTGAAGACATATTATTTTCATAGCTACTTTTGAGAAGTTTGCCAGCCTTGACTAAACTTACATAATCGCCAGCAGCAAATAGCTCTTTAGCCTCTTCTAATTGGACTTGCGAGAGTTTTGAATCAGCTTTATCAAAAGGTATTGGGAACTCAACAATAGGTTCAAGATGCTGGAATACAGGTTTTTTAGGCACATCATCTTTTGGAAATAGAAATGCAAACATAAGAGCACCTACGGCAAGTGCAATAATGATCTTCATCTTCTTTTTCTTAGATTCGTCTTTGTCGCTATCGTCATCTTCATCAGATAACGCTTTTTCTTCGGCACGTTTTTTTTGTCTTATGCTTTTTGCTTCTTTATCAATTCTTTTTTCTTCAACTTCGGCGACATTCATTAGATCTGATTTTATGGAATCAAGCCGGATCATTTGAGTAGATTCATCTGCATCCCGAATTTTCCTTGCGGCTTCTTCTTTAGCACGCGCCTCTTCAAGTAATCGCTTTTGTTCCTCTTCAGCTTTAAGTTTAGCTTCCTCAGCAAGCTTGTTTCTTCTAATTCGCTCTATATCTTGTTGAGCAATAGGATTAATGGCAGTTTTTCCATCGTTATCATCATCAACGTTGGCTTCTTCGACAGGAGAATCGACATCTAATTTTAGCCCCTCATCAATTTCTAAAGCGATATCCTTAGCTTTTGTTTCCGCTTCTTTCGGTGGAGGCATAAAAATTGTATGCGTTAACTCCTGAATGGGTTCATGATGGGTGACATCTATTTTCTCAATTTCACTTTCATTTTTTTTATTTCTTAGTTTAGTTAGATCTATGACAAAGGTTTCTTCTTTAGGAGAGGTGTTTGTAGAAGGAGATGATCCTGTCATCAATTCAGAATAAAAATCAAAAGTTGAAATTGCTGACCAACTACCCGTAGGAAAAACCTGGGCTTCTTCTTCACCTTGGATATGGCCCTTCGCCTTCAGCTCATGGAGCTGATCTAGAACAAATGGACCTATGACCCGACCTGTTTTTAGTCGGATTCGATATTTCGTCATGAGTTCTATTATACGGAATTTTGGGGATTTAGGTTAAAACAAAAAAAGGGACCCGAAGGTCCCTTGGAGAATTACTTGATGTAAAGAGTGGCGTTACTTGAGATCTCCATGAGTTTTTCCCAAAAGATACCCAAAAATAGAACAGGAACAAACATGGCAATGACCACAGCTTGGGTCATAGGCGTGAATCCCGTTACTTTGACTTCTCCATCGGCCTGACCAAAGATCATGGTTTTGGCGAGTTTCATGTAATAGTAAAGAGCTATAACGGAGTTGATTCCTGCAACCAGAGCTATTCCATAAAGCTTCTTCTCAATAACAACTGAGAAAATATTAAATTTGGCAACGAAACCACTAAACGGTGGCATCCCGGCCAATGAAAAGAGGACCGAAGCCATAATCAACGCCATTGTCGGGTGCTTATAGATCAGCCCTTTGAATACATCGTAAGAATCTGTTCCGTACATATCCGACAATTGAGATGTGATATAGAAAGCGATCATGGTCATGAACATGTAAACGACACCGTAAAACAGGATCGCACTCACGCCCTGCTCATTTAGCGTCACCACACCAAGAATCATCATTCCAACGTGACCAATTGATGAAAATGCTAAAAGGCGTTTTACAGAACTTTGGCCAATGGCCGTAACATTTCCTACCGTCATAGTCATAGCGGAAATCACGAGCATAAGCCCAATCCACGTCACATTCAGTATCGAGTTGCTGTTAAAAAAGATGAATGAGACACGCACTAGTGCCGCCAAACCTGCCATCTTTGGAACGATAGAGAAGAACAGGGTAACGGGGATCGGAGATCCCTGATAAACGTCAGGAGACCACATGTGAAATGGGAAAACTGAAATTTTGTAACCAATCCCTGCAAAGAATAGAAGAAATGAAATCATAACGATTGCAAGATTCGCCCCTTCAAGAGCGGCCAGCTTAGGAATCATATCAATAAACTGAATTGTTCCAAGCATGCCGTAAAGGTGACTGATTCCAAAAAGCATCACACCTGCAGTTAAACCGCCATAAAGAGCGTATTTCATACCAGCTTCAGTTGAAGTTGATTCGTCACGCTTAAATGAGGCCATTACATAAGAGAGAATTGAAAGAGTCTCGATACCTAAATAAAGAGTGAGCATATTGTTAGCTGAAGCCAAAAGCATCCCACCGATCAACACTCCAACTGCCATAATAGCAAATTCAGATTTGAGATTTGTGTAAATATCCTTTGAGTTGAAGCTAAGAAAGACAGCACCCATTGTTCCTAGAACCATAATGATCTTAACTAAGGTCGAAAAGTTATCGATCGTAATCGCATTATGGAAAATGTGAACAGGAGCTTCTCCGAGATTCTGAAATAAGAAAAACAAACAAAGTGACAGCATCGCCATGGCATATCCCACGATCTTGCTTCGACTTCCATGTTCGTCTTTTACTGCTGCTTCGGCCATTAACAACGTAGTCATCAACACAATGCAGACAAGCTCCGGAATGTAATAACCTAAGAAGTTAAAAAGTTGTTGTATCACAAAAAACCTCTTTTAGAATTTCGCTAAGAGATCAACAAGTTGACCTACAGAAACTTTCATTACGTTCAGGAGCGGACTTGGAAAAATCCCAAAAACGATCACACAAACACAAAGTGGAATCATATAGAAAACTTCGCGAGAATTCATATCTTCAAAGTCGTGATTCTCAGGATTGGCTTCACCGAAGAACATACGCTTAAACATCCAAAGTAAGTAAGCAGCTCCAATCAAAAGACCTACAACTGCGATAACTGTGATTGTTGTAAACTTCTGGTAGATACCTAAGAAAATTAAGGCTTCAGAGATAAACCCTGAAAGACCTGGAAGACCCAAAGACGCGAACATACCGATAATGAAAACTGTAGTGTACTTAGGCATGTCAGTCGCAAGACCTCCGAAACCTTTTGAACCATCTGGCTTAACAATCCAACGGTGATGTGAGCGCTCGTAGATAATTCCGATAAGTAAGAACATCATCGCTGTAGAAGTACCATGGTTAAACATCTGAAGAACGGCACCGTTCATACCCTGAGTTGTCATAGCCGCAAGTCCGAGCATTACAAATCCCATGTGAGAAACTGAAGAATAAGCAACAAGCTTCTTAACATCATCCTGGGCCATAGCACAGAAAGCACCATAGATAACTGAGATGAGTCCAAGAACTGCGATAATGGTTGAAGCGTTTACAGCAGCTTGAGGAAAGATCGGAAATGCAATTCTTAAAAATCCGTATGTCCCCATCTTAAGCAAGACTCCGGCGAGGATAACTGAAACCGCCGTAGGCGCCTGTACGTGTGCATGAGGTAACCACGTGTGGAATGGAAACACAGGAACCTTAATCGCAAAACCAAGGAACATGAACCAAAAGAAGAGAGTTTCAAAAGAAAAAGTGTGACCAAAGATAACAACTGTTTCATTAACAAACTTACCACCTTGAAGGGCGATGATATTGAACGAGTCAATACCTTTGCCTGAAGCGTAGTAAAGAGCAATGATACCAACAAGCATGAAAATCGATCCAAAGAATGTATAGAGGAAGAACTTAATTGCAGCGTACTCTCTGTTTTCTCCACCCCAGATTCCAATAAGGAAAAACATTGGAAGGAGCATAACTTCCCAGTAAACGTAGAAAAGGAAGAAATCGAGAGAAAAGAAAACTCCGAAAACCGTTGATTGAAGCATCAATAGAAGAGCGAAGTAGGCCTTTACGTTCTTTTCAACTGTCCACGACGAAAGCGTGCAGATAAAAAAGAGTAGGGCATTCAGGAATGTCATAAGCATGGTAATGCCATCGATTCCTAAAAAGTAATTGATGTGAAACTGCTCAATCCATGGAACTTTTACCACAAACTGCATAGCAGCCGTTGAAGTATCAAACTTCAAGTAAAGTAAAACAGACAGTAACAGAGTGATGGAAGTTGTTACCAACGTCACCATTCTGATTACATTTGCTTTAGCACCTGGAATTGCGATAACCGCAAGTGCACCAACGATGGGTAACCATAAAATCCAATTCAGTATTCCGTTCACAACGAACCTCTCTCTATAGAAAAAACAAACTAAATATTTACTGTCCAAATATAAGAAGCAAGAACCATTACTAACATAATGAAGTAAAACTGAATCTTCCCTGATTGAACAATTCTCAATACAAGGTTGAATAGATTTACAGCAACACCAGTTCCATCAACACCAATAGCATCAACAACAACGTTATCAAACCACTTCGCTGATTTGAAGATCACGCGATTTACAGCTGCCCAACCGTCTACGGCGTAGCGATCGTAAATCCCAGAGTCAAACCACGATAGGAATTTATTCAACTTCAATAATCCATTTTTAATCAGGACATTGTTGTAGAAATCATCAAAGTAGTACTTGTTCTGAAGAGTCTTAGTTAAACCTGGAAGTTTAGGGGCCCAAGGTTTAATTGATTTTTTTATGTACATAAGGAAAGCCAGAAGCACACCAAGAAAAGCAATGATGATTGAAGCTATTGCACCAATTGTATGTGCCGAATGAAGCTTATGTTCATCCGGATTAGGACCTGCATAACCAGTTTGGTGATGGTATTGAGCTTTCTCGAGCTGAGCAATGTCTCTGTTATCGACCTTGCCGAAATCCTGACGTTGATAGGTGGTAAACTTCTCAACATTCGGAGCTTCAACCAGGATTTTAAACCATTCATTTTTAGCACCAAATACTTTTCCGAAGCTCTGACCAGTTAAGTTGCCGGCAAACCAGAAACCTAGGGTGAACACTGCCAGGATAAGAAGGGGAACGTTTGAACGAAGATCTAAATGCTCGTGGTGAATTTCACCATGACCGTGATCATCATGTTTATCATGACCGTGTCCATGATGAGCGTCATGTGAATGAGTGCGGTTCTCGCCATAGAAAGTTAAGAACATCATACGGAACATGTAAAAGGCGGTTAGGCCAGCACCAGCAAATCCAAGTATCGGAACAATTGCCAATAATGGATTCTGACCGGCCATGAATCCGTAGAAAAGAGCGTCACCCAAAATTCTGTCTTTAGATACAAATCCAGAGAAGAATGGAATCCCTGCAATAGCTAAAGTACATGCCATCATCGCAAAGTGAGTATAAGGAAGATATTTACGTAGTCCACCAAGCTTCGGCATCTCTTGTTCATGAACGGCGTGGATGACAGATCCCGCAGACAAGAAAAGACATGCTTTAAAAAAAGCGTGAGTAATTACATGCATGAAAGCGGCATTATAAGAACCTACACCTACGCCCATGATCATGTAACCAAGCTGAGAAAGTGTTGAGTAAGCAAGAACCGCTTTAATATCAGTTTGAACAGTTGCAATCGTTGCTGCACCAAACGCAGTAATGGCGCCAATCACGGCAATAAACCAAGTGATGTCACCAAGAACCATTAATGGATACATACGAAGAGAAACCCAAACACCTGCAGTAACCATAGTGGCAGCGTGGATGAGGGCAGAACCTGGAGTCGGTCCCATCATCGCGTCAGGTAACCAAACTTGTAGTGGGAACTGAGCTGATTTCCCCATGGCCCCAAGGAAGATACAAAGAGCAGAGAAAGTCGCAAAAGAGATTCCAAGAACTGTAAGCCCATCAAACTTACCTTCAGCAATTGCTGCGTAAATATCAACGTAAGCCACACTTCCAAGAACCATCCAAAGAGCAACAATTCCTAAGAGAAGGAAAACATCTCCCACACGTGTGGTCATGAAAGCTTTTAGAGATGCATCTCCGGCTTTCTCTTTCTTAACGTAGATACCGATAAGAGAGTATGAGCAGAAGCCCATGATTTCCCAAAAAATGAACATTGAGAAAAGGTTATCTGAGAGGACAAGACCAAGCATTGCTGAAGTAAAGAGTGGAAGGAAAACAAAGAAGCGTCCACGCTTCTCATCGTGATCCATGTACCAAGTAGAGAAAAGGTGGATTAGGGTAGCAATTCCCGACACCATAAGGAGCATGATGGCAGACATGTTGTCTAAATAAATCCCCATATCCACTTTCCAAATGGTTGTTCCATAAGAAAGGTCAAACCATGTGAACACCTTGTGGATGTAATAATCAGTCGCAAATTGACCGAAAACAAAATCACCAAAGATTCTGGCAGAGAAGATGAAAGAGATAAAAATACTGAGTGTTGCTAGCCAATCCCCATTACGTGGGAGCTTTCTTCCAAAGAACGCGTTGATAACAAACGCAATTACTGGAGAAAGAAAAATCGGTGCAATACTTCCAACGGTATATTCCATATATGACCCTTAATTTCTTAGCTGAGTGGCTTCATCAATGTGAATCGTTTCTTTAATCTGGAAAAAACGAATAACAATGGCCAAACCAACGGCAGCTTCAGCAGCGGCAACGACAATAATAAATAGACTAAAGATGTGACCATCAAGGTTGTTAGTCACATAGCGCGAATAAGCGACAAAATTTAAAGCAGCAGCATTCAGGATTAATTCAATTCCCAGTAATATTGCCACAATGTTTTTTCGCGAAATCATCACCACCAATCCAACAACAAAGAGGATCAGGGAAATAATTAAATAAGAAGCTAAACTCATCATAAGTACTCTCGCTTAATTTTGCTTACGTGGACGGGCGATAATCGCAGCTCCCACTAAAGCACCTAATAAAAGGACAGAAGATATTTCAAATGCCAAAACGTGTTCTTTTATCAACAAATGACCAATTTCATTAACAGTCGAAGGAAATTCATTTGTAATTGTCTTAACAGGAAGTGATTTGGTGATTCCCATCAAAAGCTTAATGTTAGTCAGCAAGAAAACTAATCCTACGATGAGACCGATTCCGTAAGTCCAACGGTTACCCATAGAAGCTGGAAGACCCAGTAAATTCTGGGCACGGGAGATGAAATCTTTGCCACCTGTTAACATCACTGCAAAGAGCATAAGAATAACAACGCCACCCATGTAAACCATGATTTGAGTTACTGCCACGAAGTCAGCGCCCAACGTTGCATACAATCCTGCAACACCAATTAATGAAGCAAGAAGGAACACACACGAATGCATGATGTTTTTTGTTAACAAAACCGCCACTGCCGAAGCGATGGTTAGGAATGCAGAACTAATGAATAAAAATTGTAAAAACATACAGAACCCTTAATTAATGTTGACCACCGAGAATCATCTCGGCAATCGATTGACCGTCAAAGGCTACCATCCAGATCGCGCATCCAACTAAATTGAGGATCGCCATAGGAGTTAGGTATTTCCAACAAACAGACATAAGTTGATCTACTCGTAAACGTGGTAGCGTCCAGCGAATCCAGATAACTACATAATAAAGCATCAATGTTTTAGTCATGAAGATGACGAACTGGACTGCTTGCAGAGGAAGAATATCAATTGAGATTCCAGGAATCTGATATCCACCAAGAAAAAGAGCCGCGGCAACACCACAAACAACAAAGACTTCAATGTATTCAGCTAACGCAAAAAAACCAAATCTCATACCTGTGTACTCAGTATGGTAACCAGAAACTAGTTCTGATTCTGCTTCAGGTAAGTCGAATGGGGCCCGGTTAGTTTCAGCTAAAGCGCCGATGAAATAGACAAAAGTCGCTAGGAAAGCAAAAGGGTTATGAAACATAAACCACTGGTGCGGGAGTCCGCCCTGACGACCAATAATTGTTCCAAAACCCATCCCACCTGCAAGAAGTGTGATCGCTAAGAGTGAAATGGTTACAGGAATTTCATAAGAGATAATTTGTGAAGCTCCACGCATACCACCAAGCATCGACCATTTAGAATTTGAAGCGTATCCACCAAGAAATACACCGACACCAACCAAAGATGAGATCGCAACTAGATAGAAAATCCCCACGTTCATATCGGCCATTATGAAACCACTAGAAAATGGTACAACCGCAAGTGTTGCAAATACGCCTGTTAAACATAAAAGAGGGGCCAGGTAGAAAAGCATTTTATCCGCCGTAAATGGCATAATGTCTTCTTTAGTCATCATCTTCACGCCATCAGCAAGCATTTGAAGAAGACCATATGGACCCACTCGGTTTGGTCCAATACGAGCTTGTAAATCCGCTGAGATTTTACGTTCAGCGTATGTCCCTAAACCACCAATGGTTGCACACATCCCAATGATGGCGACGCCCAATAAAAGGTAGATAGTTAAAGCTAATAAACCCTGATTTCCACCAAACAATTTGAGGAGGACATCATAGAATTCATATTGCGAAAGATAACTGACAACAGTTTGATTCATATGCAGACCTTATTTAGTTTCTTTTTTAAGAGAGTGCTGAAAAGATTTAACCCAATCAAGGTCGCCTTTTCTCCAGCAGTAAGCAATTCCTTCAAGGAGAACCGAAACAAAACTTAAGAGAATAATTAAAGCGTATCCACCCTGACCCATATCCACCATTTCTTTAAAAATAGCGGCTACCGGGAACATAAGAACAGATTCAACATCGAAGATAATGAAAATTAAACCAACTACATAAAATCTAACGTTGAACATAGACCAAGCTGAACCAACAGGTTGCTCACCACACTCATATGGAGTAGATTTCAGGTGCGAGGGTTTCTTTGGGGCCAGGAGAACGGAAGCAAAATGTCCGCCTAGAAAAAGCAAAACTGCTAATCCCATAAAGATAACGACAGGCATCAAGCCATCTATTTGCGCTGGTATCATGGACGTCTCCACTGCATTAAGTTCCTAAGAAAAGTAGTTTTAAGATACAAAAGATGTTGAAAATAGGGAAGATGTTATTTCATTTCTGAAGAGGTAAACTCCAAATGAAAGCGCATAACAAAAGCGAACTTTTTTAATCGGATTTTAATATTATGTTGTTTAGTGGCCTTCAGATCAAACTCCAATATTGGAAAGAGCATCAGCAAATTTTAAAACTCAAAGGGATTTCTCCCAATCAATGGAGTCTTCTTGCAGGAAGTTATTTTTTTGATCAGGTCTTTTCTACCTCTCATGTTCTTATCTGTTCAGACCAAGATGAAGCTGAAGAAGTTTATGAGGCACTGAAGCATTTAAAAAATGTTTATTTTTATCCAGGCCATAATCATTCCTTGTACAGCAGCATTCTAACTTCAGAGAGTTCACTTTTGGCACGGTGGTCCGTACTTCAAAGATTGGTGAATCGCGAAAAAATAATTGTTGTGACCACATGGGAGGCCGCTTTGATGCTGGGGCCAGACCCTCAGTTTTTTAAAGAAAAAAGTTTTAGTCTCAAAAAAGACGACATTGTATCTCCACATGATTTGGCGAAACGTTTGACCGAGATGGGATATTTTCCAGCAAGCACCATCGAAGAGCCTGGAACATTTTCTCGTCGTGGAGAAATTTTTGATATTTACCCTATAGCGCATGGACCAGTTCGCCTGCACTATTTTGATGATCTCATTGAAGAAATTTTTGGAGTCCAATTAGATACTCAGAAAACCAATCGCGAAATTACCTTTCAAGAAGTAAGACTTGTGCCAGGACCAGGATTTTTAAATCGGGATCCGTTTGCAAACAACCTCCGCTCAAAAATTCCTCAGCCTCAACCCCGGTTTAAAAACAAATACGAAACCAGAAAGAAAATTTTTCAAAATATGAGTGAGGGTCAATTATTTGATAATTATCCTCTATTCATACCACTTTTCTTCGATGACCCACAGACGCTTATGGATTATCTGCCGTCCGACTCAAAACTTACGTTCATGAATGCAGAAAATGGGCATAAGAATTTCGATCTATTTATTGCTCAGCAAATGGATGACTGTCAGGCCCAACAAGATGACGTAGAAAGTTCATCAATCATCCCTGCACCAGACGCTTTTTATTTAAAAGATTTTAAGCCCAACGATTTTAAAACGCTGGAAGTAGAACAGTTAGACATATCCGTTGATTTTGACGGAAAACTGGACCGCGAACTTCATTTGAATTTAGAAAAATTGAAAACCAATCTGCAGATTAAACTTCAGAAAGCAGGGCTGGCCCCTGAAAATAAATTTGAATATATCAAGAGTAGTCTAAAGGTTCTAAAAAACGACTTAAAGAGTTACGGACATCTGATTGTTTCTTACAAATCGGAAAATGCCCGCCAGGAATTGACTTACTTAATGGAAGAGAATGGTTTAACTGACCTGGGAGAGAGACTCCATTATGTTAATGGTAAACTTGATGAAGGATTCTACTATAAAAATGAGCACATTTTTGTTTTATCAGAGGGGGACTTCTTCTCTGCAAAAAAACAGAAAACCAAAAAAGTTGCTTCTACTAATAAAGATCTATTTGCTGAACAATTAGCTACGCTCAAAATAAATGATTATGTTATCCACAGAGATTACGGCATAGGTGTTTATAAGGGACTCGAGACTATTGAAGCCATGGGGCAACAAAATGATTACCTAATTATCCTATACGAGGATAATGATAAAGTTTATGTTCCTGTTTATAAACTCAACCTCGTTCAAAAGCACGCCGACTCATCTTCAGGTCTGAAAGTAGCTTCTTTAAAATCAAAAAAGTTTAATGAACTTAAGGCTAAGGCACGTGGCTCAGTTAAAAAACTTGCTTTTGATTTGGTAAGACTTCAAGCAGAAAGAAAGCTCCGGGGAGGATTTCCATTCTCCCCGCCAGATCATATGTTTAAAGAGTTTGAACTCTCATTCCCCTATGAAGAAACTCCTGATCAGACTAAGGCCATTAACGATGTTATAGATGATATGCAACAGCAGTATCCTATGGATCGTCTGGTTTGCGGAGATGTAGGATTTGGTAAAACAGAAGTTGCCATGCGGGCGGCGATGAAGGCTGTTCTGGACAAAAAGCAAGTAGTTGTTTTAGTTCCAACAACAATCCTGGCACTACAGCATTATCATTCATTTAAAAAGCGATTCGAAAATTTCCCCGTTATCGTAGACTTCGTTTCCCGGTTTAAAACGGCTAAAGAAAAAACTAAAACACTTGTTGATATGGCGGCAGGAAAAGTTGATATCCTCATTGGTACTCATGCAGTTCTTTCGGATAAATTAGAATTTCATGACCTTGGCCTTTTAGTGATCGATGAAGAGCACAGATTTGGAGTTGCTCACAAAGAGAAATTAAAAGTTATTAAAACTGGGATTGATGTCCTGACGATGACTGCAACTCCCATTCCCAGAACTCTTCAACTTTCATTTTTAGGAATCAGAGATCTTTCCTTAATTCAAACAGCTCCGCCCCGACGACAGGCGATTAAAACCTACATAATTAAAGACGATGATTTAACATTAAAATCTGCCATCGAAAAAGAATTGTCTCGTGGAGGACAGGTCTATTATGTTCACAACCGTGTCCATGATATTGAGGAGCATGAAATCTATCTAAAAAAACTTGTTCCAAAGGCACGCATTAGTGTTACCCACGGACAAATGAATGAACGAGAACTTGAAAAACGAATTGATGATTTTTACGCTCACAAGTCCGACATTCTACTTGCAACTACCATAATTGAATCAGGCATTGATATTCCTAATGCTAATACTATGATCATTGATCGTGCGGACACATATGGATTGGCGCAATTGCATCAGTTGCGTGGACGAATTGGACGCTCAGACCGTAAGGCCTATGCCTACTTTATGGTTCCAGAAAACAGAGTTCTCTCAGAAACATCTCAAAGACGTCTTCAGGCTTTGCAAACCTACGCAGAAATGGGGGGAGGCTTCTCTCTAGCTTCATCAGACATGGAAATTCGGGGCGCCGGGGACATACTTGGTGGGGAGCAGTCAGGCCACATTGAAGGTATTGGTTTAGAATTTTATATGGACCTATTGCAGGAAGCAGTTCAAGAACTCCGAGGTGAACAAAAAGTCTCTGCCAAGAATATTGAGATTCAGGCACCCTTTTCAGCATTCATCCCTAACTCTTATATTGAAGACCACGCCCTCAGGCTTAAATATTACAAACGTCTTTCTAATTCAAACGAGCTCAACCGGCTGGAAGAGATCATTGGAGAGATCACAGATTCCTTTGGAATTACTCCAAGAGAACTTGAAGCACTCTATTCAATCCTTCGTGCTCGGATATATTTTCAGGTTTTGGGCATACGACTGATCAAAGTTTCCTCATCCCAGATCAATTTGTTTTTTGATCAGGAAATACTTAACCACAACACTCAACTAAGGGATAAGATGTTGAGTTTTTTCATGAATAAGCCAAAACTCTACAAACTAAATCCCGATTCTTCCGTCACGAGTTTCTTTAAAGAGCCAGTGAGTCATCATATGCTGCTGGAATTTGCGAAACATATTGCAGCAAATATGGGCGTATGTTAACGTTTTTATTAGATTCAGTTTATAACCAGGGATGTGTATGAAGAAATTCGCTTTTGTCGTTTTGACAGGCCTAATCGCTCTGCCAGCGCTTGCGCAAAATGTAGCTACGGTAAATGGGAAACCAATCACAAAAAAACAATTCGAAGAATATCATCTTCAAAATTTAAAATTTGTTGGTCAGAGAAAAATTACGAAAGAAGTCTCACTCCAGGATTTAATTAATCGTGAGTTAGGGATTCAACGTGCAAGAAAGGCTGGAACAGATAAAGACCCTACAGTTATCTATAAACAAGAAGATATCCTCTTCCACGCTCAGACATCTAAAGATCTAGAGAATGAATTTAAAAAAATTGTCGTTTCAGATGATGAAGTTAAAAAATATTATGAGAATAATAAAGAGTACAGGACAGCACATATCCTCTACCGTTTAAGAGCAGAGCCAACTCCTGAGGAAGTCAAATCGGCTTTTACTCAAAGTTTAGAAATTTCTTCAGCTCTTCAAAAAGCACCGGATGATTTCGCTAAAATGGCAAATAAATACTCCCAAACTTCGGCCGCACCAGTTGGGGGAGACCTTGGCTTTCAACCTCCGACTCGTTTAGCACCAGAATACTATGAAGCTATCAAAGGTCAGAAAGTGGGATTTATCTCTAAACCTGTAAGAACCCAGATGGGCTTCCACATCATTAAGGTGCTTGGTGTTAAATCTGTCGATCAAATCGACAAAAACTTGTACAAGAAAATTATTTACGATAAAAAAAGAGACGCCATTATTGAGAATTACTTTAAAGGTCTCGCTAAAGGCGCTGTCATTAAAACGAACCTTTAAAAATGAAGTCTAGTGAAAAAAACATCTCTCGCATTAATTTTGGTTCTGAACTCCGCACTTGTTTGCGGAGCTCAGGCCCAAAGTAAAGATAAACTCCTCGATAAGCTAGTTGCAGTAGTTAATACAAAAGTTATCTCACTTTCAGAAATCAACCGAATCGAAGAAACGCTTCCTGCTCGCAAAGAAGTTTCCCCGATGGTTTACTCAGAGTCTAAATACACTTCAAAGCAACTTTTAGATATTATCATTAAGTCATTTATCATCAGGGACAAAATCAATGCCCAAGGTTATGTAATAAATGATGATGCCGTAGAATCCCGTATTAAAATGACAGAAGAACGCCTGGGTCTGCGCAGGGCCGACCTTTTGAATTTTCTAAAATCAAAGAATCTTACTTACGAAGAATATTTTGAAGTAATCCGCGAAACCATGGAATACAACGTTTTCGCTTCAAAAATTATTGCTCCCCTGATTTCAGTAACAGAGCAAGAAATTAAAAATGAGTACTACCGTCGTAACTCATCTAATAATGCTCTTTCTTTTAAATATAACCTGGTCGATTTCTACGTTAAAGAATCAGACTTGATTGATAAAAATGTAGATAAGTATCTGGCCGTATTAAAAGATTACCAGCTCACTGGGAAACTTCCGGAAGAATACCGAAACCTTGAGTCAAATAATCTTGATAATTTGAACGAAGATGCACTTTCAAAAGAACTGCAGACTATCCTTAAAACAACTGCTGAAGGATCATTTTCAAAAGCTGCTTCCATTGGTGGATACCTGCATGTTTTCTACGTTCAGAAAAAAGATCTGGTTGAATCAGCAGATTTTGCGAAATTTAAAGAGCAAATTCAAAATGAAATCCTTACGAGTAAGGGCCAGGCAGTAACTAACAACTGGTTTGACCGCGAATACTCAAATTACTACATAAAAAATCTTCTTTAGAAATGAAAGTCTATGTTACTCAAGGTCATGAAGAAGGGATCGGTCTGGAAGTCTTCTTCAAGACCTGTTTATTTTTAAATCCAAAAGAACTAGTTCACATACAACTTCTGGCATTTAAAGCAGGAGTCCTTGAATCTCTCATTTCACTTAGACTTCCTTTTGAAATTCACGACGACTCTATTGAACTGGCCCATGTGAAAATTCCGGCCACCTGGTTGGATAAGGTGGCCCACTCCCAGAGCTTTACTGCTTTGGAGCTAGGTATGCGCTTGGCCGAAAGTGGGGGTGTTCTTTATACACTTCCTACCTCTAAGGATCAGTTTCCAGGATATGCAGGACACACTGAGTACTTTCGTCATGTGTATAAAAAACCAGAGCTAGGAATGTTTTTTTCCTCACCTGATTTGCAGATGCTACTTGTTACAGATCACGTTGCTATAAGTCAGTTATCTGAAGTCCTCACCGAAAAACGCATTTTTGAAACCTTGCTCAATGCTTATCAAACACTTTCAAGATGGGACTGGCCGACTAAAAAATTTCTTGTTGCAGGTCTAAATCCTCATGCAGGTGAAAATGGAATAATTGGCTCAGAGGATAGCCGAGTTGCAAATGCGGTTAAACAGATTCATGACAAATATAATTTAGATATTACGGGGCCATTTCCAGGTGATACAATGCTAAAGGAGAAAAAATCTCCTGAGGATGTATTAGTTTATTTGTTTCACGATCAAGGCCTTAGTCTCTTCAAAGGACTTCAAGGCTTCGTCGGATCTAATATCACTCTCGGTTTACCTTACCCTAGATTCAGTCCAGACCACGGAACTTCGTTTCACCTCTTTAGTAAAAATGAGGCTGACTACCGCGGCTGTCAGTTTTCACTGAATCAAGCAATGTTAGTGCTCATGAGGATGATCCATGGACAAGATTCAAGTCACCAAAGCAAAAGTTCACAACCTAAAAAACGTTGATGTCTCCATTCCCAGGCATTCATTAACTGTTATTACCGGTCCATCAGGTTCAGGCAAATCATCTCTAGCTTTTGATACCATCTATGCTGAAGGACAGCGACGGTATATGGAGTCACTTTCTAGTTATGCCCGACAGTTTATCGGCCAGATTGAAGCCCCGGAGGTTGAAAGCATTACAGGGCTATCTCCCGCAATTGCAATTGATCAAAAATCTACAACTAAAAATCCTCGTTCTACTGTTGGTACAATCACTGAAATCTATGACTATCTGAGACTTCTTTATGCACGATTAGGTGAAGCGCATTGCCCGGAAACAGGTGAGAAAGTGGCCAAACAGTCACCTCAGCAAATAGTTGAGCAGATAATGAAATATTNNGGCTTCAGCTACTCTCGCCAGTCATAAGAAATAAAAAGGGTGAGCATAAAGAAGAGCTGGGAAAATTTGTCAGTATGGGCTTTTCCCGTATCCGACTGAATGGCGAAATCATCAACTTGGATGACAAGGTATCTATTCATAAATCAAAATTCAACAATATTGATATCGTTATAGACCGTTTAGTCATGAAAGAGGGAGTACGCACTCGTTTAACTGATTCTGTTGAACATGCCCTAAAACTTTCGGACGGATACCTTGTCGTAATTGCCGATGATAAAGAGCATTTTTACTCTGAGAAAAACTATTCATTTAAATCCGGAAAAAGTTATCCTGATTTAGAACCAAGACTTTTTTCCTTTAACTCCCCACTAGGCGCCTGTCCCACATGTAATGGGTTAGGCATATCCAAAAATTTTGATATTGATAGCCTTCTTTTGGATGAAACACTCAGTATGGAAGAGGGTGCGCTTCCCATCATTAAAAAAAATGCATTTCTAATGCAAATGGTGAGATCTGTTGCGGCTGCTGAGAAAGTAGATCTTGAGAAACCATTCAATAAACTTTCTGCAAAATTTATTACGATTCTCTATGATGGAAGCGGAGAGAAAATTTATAATTATAAATTTGAATCCGAAAATTCTTCCTGGAACTTTAAAAAAGAATTTCCAGGCATCGTTGCCTGGCTCGAAAAAAAATATCATGAGAGTGAATCTGAAAAGACTCGTCAGGACCTTGAAGAGTACATGATCATTAAAAAGTGTCCATCATGTAAGGGCAAGAAGCTTAATCCTTTTGCCCTAGCAGCTACTATTCAGGGCAAATCCATCATGGATGTTTGTGACCTTGATATTAACGATGCGGCCGTGTTTTTTGATAAACTCGTATTTACAGGGAATCAAGCGATCATTGCTCATAAAGTTTTAAAAGAAGTAAGAGACCGAATAAAGTTTCTTTTAAATGTGGGCCTTAATTACCTGACTCTAAACCGAGATGCAATGACGTTATCAGGTGGAGAATCTCAACGTATCCGTCTCGCGACACAAATTGGTTCGGCACTTTCTGGAGTACTCTATGTTCTGGATGAGCCAAGTATTGGTCTCCACCAGCGAGATAATGAAAAACTTATTCAGACTCTGATTAATCTACGAGATATTGGAAATACTGTCCTCGTCGTTGAACATGATGAAGATACCATGATGGCTTCCGACTACCTGATAGATATGGGTCCTTTTGCAGGAATTCATGGTGGAGAAGTTGTCGCTGCCGGAACTCCTGATGAGATCAAAAAAAATAAATCATCTATCACAGGGCAATACCTATCTGGAAAAAAGAAAATTGAAGTCCCCACTGACCGAAGAAAATTGACTCAGAAAATAATTCTAAATAAGGCCAAAGAAAATAACCTTCACGATGTGACTTTGACTCTGCCCATTGGCGGTTTAACCTGTATCACCGGTGTGTCGGGATCCGGAAAATCAACACTGGTTCACAAAGTCCTGGTTCCAGCTATTAAAAATTACCTTACCCGAGGACGCCGAGGAAGTTCGGCTAACTATCAATCAGTCACCGGAGTGGATAAGATCCAGGGACTGATTGAACTTGACCAATCTCCCATAGGGAGAACTCCTCATTCAAACCCGGCCACCTACACGGGGATGTTTGATGACATCCGAAATATTTTCTCCATGACTAATGAGTCAAAAATTCGCGGCTACAAGCCTGGACGATTTTCTTTCAACGTCAAAGGTGGAAGATGTGAGAGCTGTGAAGGAAATGGAGTGCTCAAAATTGAAATGCACTTTCTTCCAGACGTTTATGTAACTTGTTCTGAATGCCGGGGCTCACGCTATAATAACGAAACACTTTCAATTCTCTACCGCGGAAAAAATGTGGCCGACGTTCTGGCCATGAGTATCGAGGAAGCTGCTCCTTTTTTTGAAAACCATCCTAAACTCAATCGTGCACTTAAACTCATGAACGATGTAGGCCTTGGTTATATAAAGCTAGGGCAGCCGGCGACAACCTTATCTGGTGGAGAAGCTCAGCGCTTGAAACTTTCCCGAGAGCTCTCAAAATCTACCAAAGGCACAACTCTTTATGTCCTGGATGAGCCGACTACCGGACTCCATTTTGAAGACATCAACGTTCTGTTAAAAGCCTTAAATAAACTCGTCGATCTTGGTCACTCCCTTCTCATCATTGAGCATAACCTAGACGTTATTAAGACTGCTGACTGGGTCATTGACCTGGGTCCTGATGGCGGAAAAAATGGTGGATTAATTGTTGCTGAAGGAACACCGGAAGTGGTTGCGAAAGTGAAAGGCTCTTATACAGGTCAGTACTTAGCTAAGGTGTTGAAATCTAGATAATCCCTACTGGATTACTCAAGCTTGTCCCCTATTCGTTCGATAGGTAACAAATAGGGGATTTTATGACGAAGCTATCGCTAGCTGTGCTGACGCTTACTATTTCGAGTTCTATCAGTGCACAAAGCATAGAGAAAATTCGGGCCAAACAACTGCAGGAAAAACAAAAGCATCAGGCCGAAGTAAAATCTGCGATGAAAGCTTGTACTGCGCTTACTCAGGAAGGAGATGTACGAGGAAGAAATTTATCCCGTAATGTTCAATTTGAAATGGGTGACACCTGTGTTGTTCAAAAACCTTCGCTTGATAGTATCAAAGTTCTCAATCAACAAATAAATAACGCTTTCCAAGTAGTAGATGCCGCCGAGCTTTGGAAAGATGTAAATACTATCGCCCTAAAACGGACCGTGAAATCAGTATGGGCATCTCATATAAAACTCATTAAAGATGTGGAATTTACTGAAACTTCTGCGGTAAATCTTATCTGTAAATACACCCCTCGTTTGTGTAATGACAAAGGTGATCTTCGGAGCATCAAACTTGCTTTTCAAAGTTTTCAAAAAGAAACAGCGAAAAAACCAGTAAAATTTCTCACAGGCATTGAGCAGGCCACTATTTTTAAAAATGAACTTCAGCCTCTTATAAACCGCGCTAACAAAACCTGTGCTGCCACCAAGAAAAAATATTACGAAATCAAAATGGCTCATAGTTGTGTGAGGGTGCGAGGTTTTACGAAAGACAAGGATGGTAAATTTGTCATGGGCAAACCTGTTCAACCCATGAGTACAGGTGAGTGCCAGGGTCAGCTCGATGCAGCCTACGCTAAACACAAGCAGCTTCAATCTATTGCCATTCAAAGTATCGAGATGGATATGCAACTGATTGTTGGCTCGCAGTTAGGATCATTACTCATCACTGAAGATCTTCGTAAAAAAATGGGTGTATTGAATAATGATTTTGCTTATGAAAATTGCATAAAAGGTGATGGATCAATCCTTAAACAGGTTTGGAATAAGGATTTATTAAAAGCACGCAACGACTTTTATGCTTTGACAGTAAAGGAACTTAAAAAAATTGATGAATATAAATCCAAAGACACCACTGACTACTGGAAAAAACAAACCCTCAAACAGTACCTCAAAACCAATCCCTCTACTGTAGCAGAACTTCTGACTCACAATCCGGATAAGAATAAAGCTTATGCTATGTGCTCATTGATTAAAACGATTCAAGGATGGGATAAGGCAGGAAAAATTGTTGATGGTGTGATTATTGGTACTGGAGTGGTCGCAAGTATCGCTCTTGGTTTTACGGGTGTAGGTGCTCCTGCGGGTGCTGCCCTGGCCGGAGTAGTTCTGGGAAGTTCAATTGCAACAGTAGCCAAGGCCGGAATTGATTACAACATACAATTAAAACAGGATGCAAAAGTCCGCTCATCCGTAGCGACTCAGCAGAAAAATTTCGATCAAGCCTTGGATGATTTAAAAGTCAGCGATAAACTAAAAGATGGATATCTAAGTAATATTAAATTCACAGTAGCAGCTGAAGCAGTGGGTTTTGGATTAGGAAGAGGACTCAAATATCTGAGCACTCTCAAGCAAACTAAGTCTATAGGTGTACTCGCTCATGGCGATGTAGCCTCAGGAGCGCTTCAAGGTGCGGGCCGAGAAGAAGCGATGGCACTTAAATTAGAATCAGGGGCCAAACTGATGAAGTCATCGATTGAGAAGGCGGGTTCCAAAGCAGTTCATCTCACTAAAATCAATGCTACACAGGAAGCGAAGTTAGCAGCTCTCTATTCAAATCTGGATACAATTAAAGCAGAAGCCCTGACTAAAAAATTAGCTTCACTTAAAACCTCGAGTGAGCTTGATAAGTTTCTGTTGAATGCTGAAAAAAATATCGCGGCTTTAAGTTCCGGCAATTTCAAAAATGCTCATCTAGCACGCATAGTGGATGAATCAAAAGTCATCCCTCCACTGAAGCTCAAGATACAGACTGGACCCAAGACCGGACAAGTTTATGCTAAAGCAGGAATAGCGGAACAAAAGCGCATGACTAACATTGCTCTCAACTTCAAGAAGAAACTTAAACTTCCGGAAGAAGAAATTCTAGAGAAGATGGCGAAGCTTCAACAAAACTGTCTCACCAAAGGGGTGGTTAAAACTGGTTGCCTCCAAACCAATTTAACCAAACTAGAAAGAGAGTTGTCAGACAAGCTTTTGGTTAACTACATGGATTCAACTCAGAAAAATCAACTTGCCAAGGCTGCAAAACTTGAAAAA
>DLGL01000050.1:0-1233 GCA_002482685.1 Bacteriovoracaceae bacterium UBA7695
TCCATCAAGCACGAGTCTTTATGCGCCACTTCTTCATTCACACCAATAATGTCTTTTAAGAAGTAGAAAAGTAATGTTCTGGATGAAAGGATGCCGTGAACAGCTTCGTGGCCAGAAGGAGAAAGAGAAAGAAATTTGCTCTCGTCTTCTAAAACCAGTTCACGTTTTTTTAAGTTCGTTAGCGCTGTAGAAACTGAACCTTTTGTAAGTCCCATTTCATGAGCAATATCAGTTACACGTGCGTATCCCTTTGCTTCTTTAAGCTTATGGATAGCTAACAGATAATGGACCATCGAGTGTGTGAGGTCATTATCGTGGGTGTGTTGGATACTTTGCTTTTTTTCTAACATGTCCATAAACTATCTTTTCTCTGGTGAATATGTCAACCTGTTGAAATTATTCCCCTAGGTCGTTAAAAAGATCAACTCTTGCCGCGTGTCTTCCACCCTCAAAAGGTGTAGTTAAAAAAACATCCGCAATTTTCTTTATCTCATCAATTGAAGTTCTTCGCCCAGCGAGGCAAAGGACATTGGCGTTGTTATGAAGACGGCCCATCTTTGCATCTTCTGAATCCCGGCAAAGAGCAGCACGGATCCCTGAGAAGCGATTGGCGGTCATAGAGACGCCGATTCCAGAGCCACAAAGAAGAATGCCAACCGAGTCCTCTGACTTAACTTTTTTAACTAGTTTCACCGCCCACTCAGGATAATGAGTGGACTCCAGGGAATCAGTTCCCAGGTCAACGACTTCGTATTTTCCCTTGAGATACTCGACCAGAAGTTGTTTTTCATTAAAAGCGGCGTGATCTGAGGCGATAAAAATCTTCATTTTTTTCCATCCTGATCTTAAAAAAAAGGCCCGTCTAAAACGGGCCTTTTGATTTAATTAATAGCGGTAGTATTCAGGCTTATAAGGACCTGAAGAAGAGATCCCCAGGTACTCTGACTGGGCCGGTGAAAGAGTATCAAGCTCAACACCAATTTTCTTAAGGTGGAGGCGGGCCACTTTCTCATCAAGGTGCTTAGGAAGCATGTAAACTTTTTTGTCGTAAGCAGCAGTGTTGTTCCAAAGTTCAAGCTGAGCAAGAACCTGGTTAGTGAAAGAAGCACTCATCACGAATGAAGGGTGACCTGTAGCACATCCAAGGTTAACCAGACGGCCTTCAGCAAGAACGATCACTTGTTTGTTATTTTCAAGAGTGTAAAGATCAACTTGTGGTTTAACAGTGTCTTT
>DLGL01000050.1:1311-6972 GCA_002482685.1 Bacteriovoracaceae bacterium UBA7695
TATCAAAGTGACCAATGTTACAAACAATAGTCTTATCTTTCATGGCAAGGAAGTGCTTCCCTGTGATGATATCTTTACAACCTGTCGTTGTAACAACGATGTCTGCTTCTTTAACAGCGTCGTCCATCTTCTTAACTTCATAGCCTTCCATCGCTGCCTGAAGAGCGCAGATAGGATCGATTTCAGTAACGATTACACGAGCGCCTGCACCTTTGAGTGAGTCTGCAGAACCTTTACCAACATCACCGAAACCAGCAACAACAGCAACTTTACCTGCCATCATTACATCTGTCGCTCTACGGATAGCATCTACACATGATTCACGACATCCGTACTTGTTATCAAATTTAGATTTAGTTACTGAATCATTTACGTTGATACATGGAACAGGAAGTTTTCCAAGTTTCTCAAGCTCGTAAAGTCTGTGAACACCAGTAGTCGTCTCTTCAGAGATTCCTTTGATGCCTTCATAGAGCTTAGGATATTTATCAAGGATAAGTTGAGTGAGGTCTCCCCCATCATCAAGAATCATATTAAGTGGCTCTTGCTTCTCACCGAAGTGAACAGTTTGATCGATACACCACATGAACTCTTCTTCGTTTTGACCTTTCCAGGCGTAAACAGGAATTCCCGCAGCAGCAATGGCCGCAGCAGCGTGGTCTTGAGTTGAAAAAATATTACAAGAAGACCAGGTAACGTCAGCACCAAGCTCAACCAGTGTTTCAATGAGAACTGCTGTCTGGATTGTCATGTGAAGACAACCAGCGATACGAGCGCCTTTAAGAGGCTTCGTTTTACCAAACTCTTCACGAAGGGCCATAAGACCTGGCATTTCGGCTTCAGCGAGCTTGATTTCTTTACGACCCCAATCGGCCAGGGTGATATCTTTAACCTTGTACTTCAATTTCGTTGAATTTCCGTAAGTTCCCTGTGAAAAAGTTGCTTTCATCGACAATTCCTTTTCCTAACCCTGGTGGGTCTGGTAGATAAGCTCAAAAACATAATATTGGGGTTAAACCTAGCACTCTTTATCCACAGTCTCAAGGGTACAAGAGTGTTTCGAGGGTTTGTTTAGGGTCAAAAGATGAAAAAATACCGGTTTGAATACTTTGCCTCATGCTCTAGCGGCATTGAGGAGCTTGTGGCCAAAGAATTAACTGACTTAGGTGCCACGACAACTGTCGTCGTTAGAGGTGGTGTGCAGTTTATTGGGGACCATTCTGTGGCCCTTAAAGCTGTGATGCTCTCTCGATTAAGCAGCCGAATTTTCAAATTTTTGCATCAATTCGAAGTCAACAACGAGAAGGATTACTACCTTGAGGCCACAGATGTTAAGTGGAAAGCTCTCATGGATGTTAAACACACCTTCAGATTAACCACCATTTTTGGTGACCTACCTTTTGAGCGTGAAGAATTTCGCAACTCTCAATTTGCTAACTTAAAACTTAAAGATGCCATTTGTGATTACTTTCGTCACCATGATGGCGAGCGTCCAAGTGTGGAAAAAGATTATCCCGATGTCTCTTTTCTAGCGCGGATAGATCGTGGGAATGAAAAGCCGTATATGGTAACTTTGATGTATGATCTTTGTGGCGATGCTCTCAATCAGCGCGGCTACAGAATGGCCAAGGTTGAAGCTCCAGTTAAAGAAAACGTAGCTGCGGCCATCTTGAAACTTGTGAACTGGAATCCTGAAACAGAAGACCTTATCGATGGCATGTGTGGTTCTGGAACATTTGTCATAGAAGCCGCCCTTATGGCCGGTGGAATAGCACCGAGTTTCTTAAAAGTTGCCTGGTACCTGAAAGATCCCCAAAATAACAAACCGTGGACCTTCGTGAACTATCCCTGGCTCACGCAAGATGATGAATTGAAAAAAGTGTTCAATCACCTTCTAGAAGAGATTACAGAATCTACAAAAAATGGAATTCAGAAATTGGGATCTATGAAAGGACGAATTTCAGGAAACGATATTTCAGAGATGAGCCTAACGTCGGCCCGAGAAAATTTGAAGAAGGCAGGCCTTGATCAGGTTATTGAACTCACTAAAACTGACGCCCGCACGCTCAATCCTAATCCCAACAAAACTCTCTTCATTTGCAATCCACCTTACGGGGAGCGGTTGCAGCACGGTGAAGAAGAGAAGCTCAAAGAATTGTACAAAGGCTTAGGAGATCACTGGAAGCATCACTTTAAGGGACACAGAGCCGCGATTTTCACAGGGAATCTCTCGATGCTCAAAGTTGTGGGTCTTAAAACAACTAAGAAGCATATTCTTTTTAACGGTGATATTGAATGCCGTGTAGCTGAGTACGGGCTTTACTAAACGTTAGAAGTTTCCAGAACTTTCTTTTTTGAAAGCATCAATCCCCGGCTGCGCTCAGTTATCACTTCATGATCCCAGTTTTTAATTTTTGTATTGAGATTAAAAACATGGGTGTAAATCGTGGCATCTAAGACAGTTCCATTACTCCAGACTTTCTCGATTAACTCTTCTTTCGTCGTAAGATTTGGATGAGTCTTAAGGAAATGGGCCATCAGTTTAAATTCAATAAAGGTGAGCTTCAGCTCTTCATTATCTAAGAAAGCCTTAAGGACCGTGAGATCTAACTTTAACTTTCCAAACTCCAGGATATCCCGGTGTTTTTTAAAAAATGTAATTCGGGATCCAATACGGGCCAGGATCTCTTTGGCATTCATCTCACGGTTAAGAAAGTCTACCGCTCCAAGAGAAAATGACTTAATCCGAGTTTCGTCGGTGTCATCTGAAGAAATAAAGATGATCGGGCACCCATTGTAGTGAGAGCTCTCAATGACTTTTTCATATAAAGCGAATCCGCTCATCACTGGCATATGAATATCCACCAGAATGGCAGCATAGGAGCTCTGGTTAAACTGATCAAGGAAAGCGTTGGGGTCGAGATAAGAATCCACCTCATAGTCTCCGGCAAGCATCATGCCGATGCACTCCAGGTTGTGGTGATTATCATCAATGTAGGCCAGCTTCGTCTTCATTATTTCACTCTCGGGTGTTACTTAAACGATCTTCAAGCTTCATGGCCAGAGCTGGGCTCGCAAATTTTAATAAAGCCATTTTATTAACAACTTTATCAAAGTGTTTATCAGATTTACTGAAAAAGTAACTGGCAACATCCTGATCTTTTAAAAAGATAGTGTGACCCTTTGTATCGAACTTCCTCAGGATAAATTCAGAATCAAGAAAGAGGATGTCACGAATCGTAAAATTTTTCGCAACATAAATAATGATACAAAAGTCTGATAGTTCAGCGAGTGACTTCTTAATCTTTACTCCCTTCGGAGAAGTTGAGTCATGCCAGTGAACTTTTACTTCAACAATCCGACCATTGTCGGTTTTAAAATCAAATCCACGTTGAGAAGAAGACTTAATCTGATTCAATCCAAAAATAATTTTTGAGTACCATTCACCCAACTGGATAGGTAGATTCTTACCGTTCATCAGAACTTTATGCTCTTTAAGAATCTGGAAAGTCTGGTGGACAACTTCAACCGTATCAAAAATAGCCTTCTGATCAGGAAAATGAAGAATACCAATATTTTTCATCACCTTACTTGAAAGCCGCTTATTGAATTGGTTTAGGTACCACTTATCGAATTCGTTAATCTCCAGGAAATCATAACTGCTAAAGACGAAACCTTCGCCTTTGAGTTTGCTCATGTGATCAAGTTCGGGAAGTTCCTTCTGAATGAAGCTGAACGGGACGTACTCGTTATCATGGGAGCCCCTGACAAAGACATGGTCTTTATCATAATCGGAACTGCCATGAGTTGACCCAGAGAACCTCTGGGCCAACTCGAAGACTTTATCTTTTAACACAGTGTAACCTTTTAAATTAAATTACACCTAGCCTACCATGAAAGAGGTTAAATCTCTAGTGCCGACACATCATCAGTAAAATCTGTAATGGTCTTGGCCACCGATAAATTATGAGTGAGATAATGCGAGCAGTAGACTCTGAAATCAACGACTTTAGACTCGTAATATTTCTTATCATCTCCAGAAGCTGAAGCGGCTTTTTGATCTGCTAGAACGGCAGACTGGAGAAGTTTCCATCCCACAACCATTTGAGACGCAAAGTGGAGAAAATCACTACAGTTCTGAAGGATCAGGTCATGCTGATTATTTTTTGCATAGGTACTTAGCTGCTGCATCACGGTCTGAGCACTGAGTAGAACTTTACCAAAAAGATCTTTTTCTTTTTTAAACTTCGCCTCATCCAATGCTTGAACTGCGTTAACAATTTCTTGAGTAAGCATTCCAAGAGACTTACCACCATCTTTGAGGATCTTTCTCATGACAAAATCAATTGCCTGGATTCCGTTAGTTCCCTCATAGATCATGGCAATTTGCGTATCTCGCACAAATTGTTCAACACCGTATTCTGAGCAGTAGCCGTAGCCACCGTGAACCTGAACTGCTGTAGATGAAACTAAAAAACCTTGCTCTGAGCAGTAGGCCTTACAGATAGGAGTCAAAAGACCAATGATGCCTTCAACTTTATGATCTGTTTCTGCTTTATTGAATAAGTCAGCAGTATGGAGGCACAAGGCCCTCATTCCACGGGCCATGGCCCGCATTTTTAAAAGATTTCGTCGCACATCAGGGTGGTGAGCAATCTCTTTACCAAATTGCGCTCGCTCATTGGCATACTTGGCCGCCATTTGGTAAGCGAGATTTCCTTGAGACTCTCCCTGAATTCCGCAGTAAAGACGGGCTTCATTCATCATGATGAACATAGTGGCCATGCCTTCTTTTTCTCCACCAATCATCCATCCTTCAGTTTGTCCGTCGATTCCAAACTGCATCTCACATGTAGCGGAGGCATGAATTCCCATTTTATGCTCAATCTTAGAGCAGGCCACATTGTTAGATCCGGCATCAGATCCATCCGCATTGAGTTTGAAACGAGGAACAACGAAAAGAGAAATATTTTTACTCCCCTCTCCAGCTCCCGGAGTACGGGCCAGAACCAGGTGAATGTTGTTGGAATAAAGATCTGATTCTCCAGATGAGATGAAAATTTTTGTTCCCTTGATTGACCACTTTCCATCGGCCAGCGGAGTTGCAGTTGTGCGAAGAGCACCTACATCCGATCCGGCACCGGCCTCAGTTAAGCACATCGTTCCCCCCCACTCACCAGTCATCATTTTTGGAAGAATGTGAGTTTTCATAAACTCATCACCTTTCAAATTGATAACGTTAAGGGCAGCTCGTGAAAGACCCGGATACATCATCCATGCAACGTTGGCCCCAGTGGCCAGAGACATACAGGCCACATAAAGAGCTTCAGGAACAGGAGTTCCTCCAATAGCTTCCGGCATGCCTAAAGCAAACCAGCCATTTTCATAAAAACTTTTTTGAACACTTTTTAGGGACTCAGGAACTATGACCTTGCCGTTAAGGTGTTTCACACCTTGGGCATCAGAAGGCTCACGAGTGGGAAAAATTTCATTTTCAACAAACTTATTGTACTCAGCGATAATGCCTTTAACGTCCTGATCACCCAGACCGTACTTGGTCAGTTCCTGAACTTTGAGTAGCTCAGTTAAATTGAATTCGATGTCGCGGATGTCTGCTTTGTAATAACCCATAACGTACCTCTGATAGGAAGTGATAATTTC
>DLGL01000014.1 GCA_002482685.1 Bacteriovoracaceae bacterium UBA7695
CTAAGGCTTGGGTCTCTACAAACAGGGACCGACTTCCTTCAAGTATGCATGTCAGAGAACGACCAAAAGATCCAGGCAATGATTGCTCTAAAAAGTATTGAGAAGGGTTTGTTATCTCAATTAAACCTTTTTCCTGCATTTCAAAAATTCCTACTTCATTAGTGTTACCAAAGCGATTTTTCATAACTCGCAACATACGGTATTGCCCTAACTGATCCCCTTCAAAATAGATAACTGTATCAACCATGTGCTCAAGAATCTTTGGCCCGGCTATCTGGCCTTCTTTAGTAACATGTCCAATGAGAAAACAGGTGAGATTGTAGGCCTTTGCATAATTCATTAACTCATACGTTACTTCACGTATCTGAGTTAAAGTTCCTGCTGCAGACTCTACCTGACTTGAATGAGTGGTTTGAATGGAATCAAGTACTAAAAATTTAGGTTTTAGAGTTTTTACCTGCTCA
Organism: Bacteriovoracaceae bacterium UBA7695; assembly: GCA_002482685.1. Taxonomy (GTDB): domain Bacteria; phylum Bdellovibrionota; class Bacteriovoracia; order Bacteriovoracales; family Bacteriovoracaceae; genus Peredibacter. Next base: position 465 of record DLGL01000014.1, read on the forward strand.
AGAATTTTTTGCCAGTTGGTTTCATTATAAATATAAAAACCCGGGTTACTTACTCCCAATCTTTTAGATCTACCGGCAACTTGCGATTCAGATTCTTCACCACTTACATACAGGATTTTTTCGTCCTTATAGTTTGTCAGGAGTTTTCCACAAACTTCCATAAGCAGAGTAGATTTACCTATTCCAGGCTCCCCACCAATTAAAGTAAGTGATCCAAGTGTCACTCCACTTCCCATAACTCTATCAAACTCCCCAATTCCAGTTGTATAACGCTCAACTGTATCTTGTTCTACTTCATCAATTGTTTTAGGCCGACTCTCTCGTCCGAGAATCGATTTAGGTGAACCCTTACTGGGTTTTATTGTTTCTTCCTCACTAAATGAATTCCACTGCTGACAGTCCGGGCACTTGCCTAACCATTTTGCTGATTTATATCCACATTCCTGACAGGTAAATTCGGTACGGATCTTTGCCATTTATTCCTCAATCATTTTTAAGAGTTTTTTCTCATTGATTACAGGTATTCCAAGATCTTTGGCCTTAATAAATTTACTAGATGAGCTATCTGTTTCATTTGTGATGAGATAAGTTGTGTTTTTTGAAACGGAGCTTACCATCACGCCCCCATTTTTCTTTATCAGTTTCTCAAACTCACTCCGGTTCATGCTTAACTCACCCGTAATACAAAATTTCTTGTCTTTCAAGGGGCCTTCACCCAAGCTAATTTCGTCTTCCTTGACCTTCACCCCGTAAGATAGAAGTTTCCGGATTAATGGTTCTTTTTTTTGAATTGAAGTCAAAAATGCATGTGAAGATTTTTCTGCAAAACCTTCTATATTTAACATTTTATCCAAAGTTAAGTTTAGGATTTTTTCGAGACTATTATATCCTTGAGCAATAATTTTTTCGGTTTTTGCCATGGAAACACCTTCAACTCCAATAGCTGAAATAAACTGAACGAGGGTTTGATTTTTTGTCTTTTGAATATTTTCATACATTTTAGTCGCCAATTTCTCTTTAACTTTTTCAAGCATCAAAAACTGATCAACTTCTATTTTGTAAAGATCAGGAATCTCTTCAACCAGACCCTTACTCATCATTTCTTCTAAACGTTTATCAGATAGATCCTCAATTCCGCACTTACTCATGTAATTTAGAATTTCTTCTTTTACTTTAGCAGGACATTTTTCATTTTCGCAAAACAACCAGATATCCTGAATAACTAATTTACTACGGCAACTAGGACAATTTTCGGGATAACTAAAGAGACTATTTGATTTTTCTATTACCTGTAGAAATTTAGGTATGACTTCTCCTGAACGAATAATTTCAATTTTGTCACCAGGCTTCAACTCATAGTTCTGAACTAATCCAAAATTATGAAGAGTAACCCTTCCTATCATAGCACCAGATAATTCAACGGGCTCAACAAGTGCTACGGGAGTGAGGGTTCCATTTCTTGAAACACCCCATTCGATCTCATTTATGACTGTGGTCTTTGTATCTCCAGCAAACTTAAAAGCAATTTTGTAACGAGGATGATGGGATGTTTCACCAAGTTCTTCATGAAGCTTCAAAGAATTATAAACAAAAACTAACCCATCAATAAGATAGTCACCCTTAACCATGAAATCTTTGGCTTCAAGAATTCTTTTATCAATTTTATTTTTAGAATTATGAACTTCGAAATCAGGTAAATCAAAACCTAGTCGTTTAAGCTCCTTAAGCTTGTCTTGTTCTTTTGCATAGTTTTCATTAGAGATTAAATCAAATGCTTTAAAGCTTAAGAAAGAAGAAAGAAAAATATTTTCTTTTCTCCCTAAAAGACCGGCGACAATATTTCGTTGGGAAGTGGGTTTTTCTAAATTTAACTTTTCCATTTCTTTAGTTAGTGCAAAAAAGTTTTTTTCAATACAAAATATTTCACCTCTCACTTCGATTTCACCTTCATAAGGTATAGCCTTAGGAATGTCGGAGATGAACATCGCTTTTTTAGTAATATTCTCTCCCCATTGGCCATCACCCCGCGTTTTAGCCATGACAAGATGGCCATCTTTGTAAAGAAGGGAGCAACTTGACCCATCGATTTTTAGAATGCTTAGGACGTCTTCCTTACCAATCCATTTGATTAAATCTTTTTCATCGTAGGTTTTATCAAGGGATAACATTCGCGTACTGTGGGATACTTTTAAATTTGCATCCACATTCATATGTCCTACCAGTTTTAAGATAGGATTATTACTGTCGAGTTTTTTGAGTTGTAATTCTAATTTATCGTAGTCTTCATCTGAGATTTCAGATTTCCCTCTATAATAGAGTTCTTTATGGTGAAGGATGAGCTTTTCAAGCTCTTGGATTTGGTTTGCTTTCATGGAGTCTCATTATAGTCACTAGAGAACTCTGTGCAAAGACTCCAGATTCCTAAAAATTGAACGAAGCTCCAAGCTTGAGTTTTACATTATCGTTATAGCTAGCTTCTTTAAAATTTGAATCAAACTTCGCTTTTCCTGCAACTGTTTCTAAAGAGCCATCCAGTGTCATTCTTGGAGTGTAGTAAAACCTGACACCAGCCTCAATTTCTAGTAATGATGCAGACGTAGCACTTCCGAGAATTTTGTCTGAATCAGTAAATGAAGGAAAAGGCATAAAGTCAGCATGAGCAAAAAATCTAAATTCTCTATTCATAGGGATATTAGCAGCAACCCCTAAAAGAACTCCCGTTATATTTCCCTGACCCATACCATTGGCTTCGTCATAGCTGATATCAAATGAGTAATTCCCGTAACCGCCGTAAATATCAATTTGGGGTCCATAGAAGAATCCGGTAGGTAGATATTTATATCCCCCGGTTACTTTTATTTTTCCGAATGAAGCAGTTTCATCTGCAAGGGTACCAACAGATTTAGCCAATTGAAGGGCCGCAAAATACTGCCTGGTTATCCAACCTTCTCCACGAAAGTCGAAACCGTAAAGTTGCCCCTCCATTTTTCGGGATGTTCCACCAGATCGAACTATTTCAACACTTGCCGAAGAACCGAGGAGAGCGATAGAAAGAACTCCTAATTTGCCAGGTTCTTCAATTTCAGCATCTTGGTTATCTTCCCTGATAACCTCCTGCCTAAAGGTTTCAAGCCGAACCCAGTCACCAATAATGAGCTTTTTATCTGACTTGTAAACTTTAACCATACCCAGCGCTTGATTGTCTGAGATATTAAACACTTTACCTTCGGCGAGTACGTCCGTTTTCCAATCGACGATTTTTTTGAGTAAAGGATGTTTCATTTTTTTTGTAGGACGTTTAACTATAAACTCTTGCCCTACTTGAATAGGATAACCCTTGCCTACGTCTAAAGTAATTTGATCACCCAGAATTCCATTAATTTTTGCATCATAAGGAATTGTTTTAGAATAAGTATCAAGCCAATTTTTCACATGTTGTGAAATGACATCAATATCATCATTATCAATTAAAGCCTTTTCACTAAAGTACAGATCTTCGCCGTCTTCACCGTGAACCTCTAATTGAATCTCAACACCTTTGATTTCATTCACCAAGCTGACTCTAACAATAGAACCTACTTGTAATTTTTCAGCGACAGTTTTAAGAACTTCTTTTTGCTTTAAGTACTGAGGGAGATTTTCTCTATAGCGACTGAAGACACTTATCATGCCAGAATTTGATATATAAGTGCACCAGTTGCTTTTTTTTAGATCTTGTTCAATTTGTTCGAAGACTTTGAATCCAATTGCACCACCCACACTATCAGTAACAGGCAAGAGTGTGCATCTTCTCATAGATGCTTGAGCAAAAACATTTAAAGGAATGAGAAGTATCAACAGAAGCAATAATTTCATAATAACTTTGGCAGATCCGGTGGATCCATTTTAAAGGAGGATTTCTCAGTTGAAGACTCATAAAGTTCAACCAGCATTTTAAGCTCATTGTTTTCTTCGCTTAAATGCCTGATTTGAGATCTTAACAATTCAAGCTCCAGCTTTATTCGCAAATTTTCTTCATCAGATTTTAATTTTACCCTCTCAGAACTAGCCACATAAATTAAGTACTTTCCGTCTTCTTCTTTGTGTTTGAGGATATTACTTTTAATATGGCGTCGAATGGTAGAAATCGACACCTTCTTATAAAGAGAATAGTCTGTAATTGATAACCAGACTCCATCCGTAGTTTGCATTCATCCTCCTATGGATTAATCTTTATGATAGAGAATCCGATGAATAAGTGCAAAATTTAAAAGAAAGTTGAGTAATGAAGTCAGTTGATTTAAATGATTTAAAGAATAAAAAAATAGCCCTCGTTCTCTCGGGAGGAGTTGTTAAGGCTGCCGCCTGGCATCTGGGAGTAACTCACGCTCTTGAAGAACTCGGATTCTACTTAAAGGGCAACAAGAATTCGACCCCTTCTCAAACTTTAAACCAACGAAGTCTGGAGATTGGCACCTACGTAGGTTCCAGCGCAGGAGCGATGATATGTGTCTACCTTGCAAGTGGGTACACTCCCCAAGACATTATCCAGGCCACACTAGGTATTAAGGGTTCAAAAATCCGAGGTATCAGTTACAAGGACATGTTCAACACTAAGAGACCTGATCTTAGAGCGCCTAAAATGGACCTTTACCATCCTCTGGAAGGGTTTCCAACGCTTTTTAAGAACATCATAAAACCCTTTATTTCGGTTCCTGGTTTTTTTTCCACTGAAGGTGTTAGAAATTATCTTTTAGAGAACGTCATAGAAAAGGATAATTTTGAAGATTTTGCTGCAGATTTATTCATTGTGGCCACACAACTGGATCATTCTCGAAAAGTGATTTTTTCGAAATTTAATTATCCGAATCCAAGCCATGATTCAACATCGGTTTATTATACTGGCACCAGTGTATCACAGGCGGCCGCTGCCAGTATGAGTGTCCCTCCTTTCTACTGTCCATATCCGATAAAAAATCCAATCACTAAAGGTGTTGATTACTATATCGATGGGGAAATTAGAGAAACACTTTCTACCCACGTTGCAGAAGATAATGGATGTGACGTTATTATTAGTTCGTGGACACATACACCTTATCACTTTCATGACGAGGTAGGCTCACTAGTCAACTACGGCCTTCCCCATATCGCTATTCAATCTATTTATCTGATGATTCAAAAAAAGATTATTGCCTCAAGAGCTGAGCGCGCAAAGGCAATAGATATTATGGATACCGTCAATGATTACATGAAAATTGAAAAATTCAGTAATACCCACCGCAGAGAGATTATGGCAATTCTTCAGAGAAAATTACACATAAACCCCAAGGTCAGACTGATCGATATTTATCCAGACCACCATGACTACAAGCTATTCTTTGCAAATTCATTCTCATTAAACTCAAAAGTTTCTGCCCATGCGGTTGAAGCGGGCTATAAACGCACAATGCAGATTCTGAGCCCTAGATGATTCTAAAGTATCTTATTATTTCATTTTTAACTCTATGGTTGGTTACTGCTTCAGACCCAAATTTTGGTACAGAACTTTACTGGACAAAGATTCCAAGCACAGAAAAATTTGAGGATGTTAAAGAATTTCCGTGGATGGCGACAGATTCATTCAGGCCTTTTTTAATGGACGAAGATGACAGGGTCTCAGATTTATTCCCCGTAACAGATTACTTTTATCCAACTGTTCATTTTTGGTTTCTGATCTATACCCAATTTGAATCAAACCAAGTGGTCATTCATGATAAAACCAATCTTACCCTGATTTATAAAGTTTTAGACTTCTCTTCTTTACATCACAAAGGTCTAAACAAAAACATTCTTTACATTCTTCAAAGAAAACTCTCTGAAGAGAGAATCACCAAGATAAAAGATGACCTTAAAGAGCTTGCACGTAATCCTTATAGCCTGTCATCTGATTCTAAAGTCATTTATAGATCTCTCAAAGAGGCTGGAGTCTCTCTCCCATTAAAAAAAGTTGATCGTCAGAAATTTTTTCGCAAACTAAGAGAGAACATACGAACTCAAACTGGACAGAGAAATTTTATCAAGGATGGAATAATCCGATCGCTTCCCTATAAACCATTTCTAGAGAAATATTTTGCTAAAAGAGGTCTACCAAGAGAACTTCTAGCAGTTCCTTTTCTAGAATCAAGCTTTAATCCCGTTGCCCAATCTAAAGTTGCTGCTTTAGGAACTTGGCAATTCATGCCTTTGATTGCCAGCTACTACGTGCCAAAAAAAACAAGTCAGATAGATTATCGATCAAACGTTGGAGTTATCTCGATAGCTGCGGCCAACTTAATGCGTGAAAACATTCAACTCATGAAGAGTTGGGACATGGCTGTCACAGCTTACAATTCAGGAACAAAACATCTTCTTAAAACTCGACGAGAATTGGCCTCCAGTCGGGCGAAAATAGACCTGGAAGATATTATCAAACACAGTGACTCGCAACACTTTGGGTTTGCCTCAAAAAATTTTTACAGTGAGTTTCTGGCACTTGTGCACGCTCTTGCCTACGAGGAAGAGATCTTTGCAGGACTTCACCGTAAGGATCGTTATAACATGGAGGAAATTTTAGATTTCTACATTGCTAAATGCTCACTAAGACTGGATAAATCACTCAATGAGAAACAACTGGACGATGTTCGCTATCACAACCATCAATTAGATGACTTAAAACAATCAATTCCTCGCGGTGCAATTATTACTACAAAAGAAGTTCTTCCTTCTAGTAAATTCTTTAAGTTAAAATTTAATCAATTGATTGAATCTAAGCCAAAGGATTGGGGAAAATATCTAAAAAATCAGAGTTGCTCGACAAGATAAGTATTTGGAGAACAATAGGAGTTTAAAAACTGTGTTGTTCCATCAGTGTATTGAATCTTAATGTTAATTTTTGCATCAGGGGATACATCGCCAGAGGCCTGGCTTTCTCCCACAACAATCACTTTCTGAGTTTTTTCACTCATGCTGTCATAAAATTTACCGTCTTCATCTAGAATCTGAGTATAAGTCATAAGTGAGCTAGCTACTGATTCAGAAGCTACATCAAATTGTTTAGCTTTCTTCGTCAGGTTAACCTGAACAAGGCAGCGATTACCTAACTTAGCACCTTCCACTTTTGATAGGATAAAACGCATAAAGCTCTCAGAAGGAACTGTAAGATTATTATTCTCTCTGAAGCCTACAAACAATGGCTCTGACTGGTGATTTAATTCAAGATACCGTCGTCCACCAAGATGGGACGCCCCAAAGTTCATTTTGTAAGTATGACTGTTCATCTTCTTAGCAAAGCCTTGTCCTGCAAAAACTCTGACTTGCTCACCAGAAACAATTAGAGGCGAGCTCTCTTTAGATAAAAGATTATCTTCATAGAGACGAACTTTCTCATTCACAACATCTTCATAAAAGTTTGCATCATAGGTCATTTCGTTTTCATGAATGTGAACGATCTTCGAAATAACTTCACCATTCCCACGTTGATATGAAACCATGGCATTGCCTGATTGAACGCCAACAAATAGTTGGTATCTAAAGTCATCATTTTCAGTTTTTTTGAGATCACCATTAAGCTTAATCACATCACCAAAAGGCACATCCAGTTTGGCGAGCTTAGACTCATCATCTAGTTCAATTAAGAGTGCACCTACAGACCCCTTACTTTCATAAGGCTGCTGAATTTCATTAAATGTTTCGTCGAGCAACATAGGAATTGAAACTGAGCCAGAACCTTCTTCTAGGATGAGTTCAGTTGTAGTTGGAACATGGCCTCTGTGGATCAGAGTTACAGTCCTAGTCATCTTGGCCTGGCTAAGGTTATCTTCAAAAACAACTTCCCCATTTCCGAAATCTTCCAGTGTTTCAGAGAGATCATCCTGGAAACGAACCTCAAAGCCCTGCATTGGTTCTAACTTTTTGAGATCACTACTCATGGCCACAATGGAAAGACTTACAGGATGTGAAGGAGCGGCTTTAACAACTTTTTTGCTGGAATTTTTTGAAGTCTGTGGATCAGGAATATAATTCTTGGGAAGATTATTAGAGTCTACTTCAGCTTGGACAGGCGAACCCTCAGATCGAGGTTTAGATCTATGGGGCTTGTGACTACTCACTACAGAAACTGTAGGAATCACATTGTTGGTTACATCTTGATTCGCTCTTGAGTAGTCAAACCCTACAAAGTCTGAACTTACTGAGCTGACAGGCTGAGCCTTCGCTACTTCTGCTACTGCAGCAGCCTTTGGTGCTTGTGAAGCCGTTTGAGTAGTCACCAATTCCGGATAATTAAAAAACTCCGGTTCCTGAACTTCAGATGGTGCCGTCTCAGTCTTAGGATCAGAAGCCATCAGTACCGAAACATCTTCGACCTCTGGCTCAATGGCCTCTTCCACAGCGGCTGCAGCCTTAGCCGCGTTAATATCGGCGATCGTTATATCTGAAGTTTTGGTTTCAATTTTTTTAACAGGAGAAGTTTCTGGGTACTCAAAAAACTCTGGCTCAACATTAGCGGCTTGGGACTGCTTGGTTGAAACAGCGTCTTCCTGAACTTCCGCGATAATCGTTTCTGTAAAAGAAAAATCTTTATATGAAGCCACCATGTT
>DLGL01000090.1 GCA_002482685.1 Bacteriovoracaceae bacterium UBA7695
AAGATCAGCGAAGAGGGCCTGGAATACCTCAGAGAGCTGAGAGGTATTGATTCGTGGGTCATACGCCTGATTGTTCAGCGCGGTTCAGCAGCTCAGGATTTAGGGTCGCTCTACGCACGTTTTAAACCACGGACTATTGTCAGAGGTCAGGGTGGAGGTTCTCCCACAAGCGTGTCTCTTAAAGTTTACTATGCTGCTGCGTACGCCTCTGAGCGGTTTCGATTTTTCAAATGTCCGGCGTTTTCACACTCGTTGAGAATTGATGATATGAAAATTCAGGGTAAGGATGAAAAGTTAGAATTAACCATAGGCCAAACTTCCTCTTATGCTGAAAGAGCTCAGCTTGTGGAGCTTGCACCTAGTTCGTTTAACGGCGGAAACTCTCTGCTAGGAAGTTATCACGTGGAAATAGCCCCCTATGATTCTGTGAAAAAGGTTACCCACTCAGCATTCAAAAGAATTCCTATGTATGTTGAAGTTTTATCGGAAAAAAATGAAGTCGTTAAAAGTTGTATGGGTGAGCACCCCGAATTAACGAAATAAAAAAAGGGAAGATACTCATCCTCCCTTTTTCAATTAAAAACTATCTAAGAGTTGCACATCGGGCACCGTAAATTCCACGGCGCTGGATTTCGTAATTACACTGACGAAGACCCTCACGGCACATACCCGTTCTGTAATCGGCCTGAGCGTAAAATCGTTGAAGGACCCTGTTGTAGCGGTCAATCATGATGACCTGGCAGTTATAATATCTTTGAGCAAAAACTGGCGCAGTAGTCAGAACCATGGCGAATACGAAAAAAAGTTTTTTCATGACGTCCTCCTAAGAATTGTTACTTCTAGTACACATTCTAAAGAGGACTTGGACAAGATAAAAAAAATGACATTAACGCAAGAGCTTTCGGAGTCAGTTTGACCCTATTCGAAAGTTCCAGTTATTTCGTTCACAGATGACACATCTTTTTTAGTTGTTTCAGTGACTCTTGCAGGCATACGGGATCTTTCTACGTTCATATCAAAAGATCCGAAGTTTGCCTGTGCCAGAGTATCTTTACCTACTGCTGAGGCTTCTTGATCCTTTACTTCAAAAGTCCCTGTGGCTTTTTGAAAATCAATAGCAAAGACGTTAGTGCTCAGGGTGATGGTAGCGATAAGAAGATATTTCAAGTTAGACCTCCGGGTTATATATACCCGATCGGTCTAACTGCATTTAATTTTTACTAATAATTGAATTGGGCCTGTAATCTTAAAAATTGGCCATTTTGGTCAAAGTTTTGAGCGGCATTGGCGGACTTAACTACTCGGTCAGAAATGGCATATGTCGCTGTAAGTTCAAGCGCCGGGTGAGGCTGCCATTCAGATCCAAATTCCCATTCCTGAGTTGAAGCAAAGTTTCCGTTCTCAATTTTTCGTCCACCCTGGTATTCCTGGTAACGAATAAAAGGAAAAAATCGGTGATTTCCAATCGAGAAATTGTAATAGATCTGGGCATAACCACCGGCCAGGTCATCAGTTACAACTTTGTTTTCAGATTCATCGAACTCAGGCCCTTGACCGATGTTATATTCCAGTTGAAAACCAAAGGGCTGAGGATAAAAAATAAGAGATGCAGCAGTACGGGCATCATAAAAATCTTCGCCGTTACTTGCTCTAAACTTTCCTTCGTAGGCCTGGATTGAAGTTTCAATAAACTGACCAGATGCCAGTTTAAACGGATAGGTTAAACGCACAACTCTGTGAAGATCATTATTTTCTTCAGGTCGATTAAGTGTTTGTCCATTATGAGCACCGATGGCAATCATCCCATAGTCCCCCGACCCTTTTAAATTATTCAGGGTTAAATCTCTGAAACGTTTACGTACTTCGGTCGGAGAATACATTAAATATACACCAGTATCACGCTCGTTAGGGGCCGCACTATTTAAACCATCATCCCGATCCATCTGGGCCCGGTTTGAACTCGACTGGAGGTTTGCAAAACCATAAGGAACTTTTGCGATACCTGTACGAACTCTCCATTCCTTATCTTCTGTTAATGCATAATCAAAATACGCATCTCTGATTTGAAGATAGTTTTGAGAGTTCGAACCAGCTCCTACGTCCTGAGCATAATCGGGTTGAATATAGACAAATACACGATCAGTAACATCGCCAAAGAAAATTAACCGCGCCCGGCGCAGAAAAAAACCTTTATTGTTACCAATCGATTTATCGCAAACCGAACAAGTTAAATTTCGGTTAGTTTCAAGTAGGCGGTTATACCGAACTTGAGCATACCCTCTGAATTGAATTCTTTCATACCACTTGCTGGCCAACGTATCATTGACGATCTTCTGGATCTCAGCGATTGAAGTCCCTTTTTCCTGGGCATAAACGGATCCGGATAATAAAACGAGCATCAAAAGGAATGCTTTCATAATTCTCCCTTATTCTGTGAACCAAACTTTTCTATCCTTTCAGAAAGAATTTGTTTGTTAGGAATATGTTAGGAAAGCTATGATCATTTTTTAACTTTACAAACCAGGGATTAATGATGGCTTTTGAATATCAGATGTTATGGCTCATGACCTTGCTCTTTCTTTTTGCATGGGTACCTACAAGTTATGCCAAGTTTATCTCGTTTGGATGGAAGTGGGTGGCCTCAAATCGTGAACCCATGAAAGACAAAGAAATGGTGGACTGGGGTAAAAGAGCTGAGAGGGCCTATTCAAATCTCAAAGATTATTTTCCTGGTTATATCGTAGCGATCCTCCTCTTAGGCATTACAAACCATTTTGATGTCACTACGGCCTGGGCCTCAGGAATTTATGTTGCCGCCAGAATCCTGCACTATTTTTTCTACGTTATAGGCAATTCAACCTTGAGAGCCATCGCTTTCATTATCTCTATGAGTGCAAATATCTATTTGTTGATCAAAACCCTCCCTTAATGACGCGGCTTGACCATGGAAGTTTTAGGTATTCTTAAGCACACTCAGAGCACAAGATATGGGAAAAGATTTAGGTCGTTTTTTTAACCTAAACCTGGATGTTAACATGAAAATGCTACTGACACTTCTCGCCTTGGCCCTCATGCTTTCAACTTCTGCCTTTGCAAAAATAGTAACAAATGATGGCCAGTTCTTTATCAAAACAAAGAAAGGAACTCATCCGATCATGAGTGTGAATGAATTGATTGAGAAAAAAGAAATCTCTCAGATCAAAATGTACGGAAAAGGAAATGTTCATGTTCTTTCTTTTGCTACTAAAAAGGGACCTGAGAAACTTTATTCCGTAGATCAAAAAGGATTTATCTACTCTATAAAGCCCTTTTCTGATTATTCAATCAGCAAGGTTGACGCAAACGGAAAATTTCAGTTTAAACAAGTTCCCAAACGTAATTATGTTGTTGATGCAAAAGGTTTCTTTTTTTACTAAGTCTAATTTTGGGGGTTCCTCGCGAACCCCCAGTCATGTAACCTAATTTCCAGATGAAATTTTTCTTTCTCAAATTCAGCTTGCTCTTTGCGGCCTGCTCTCTGTGCATCTTACTCCAAAGCACATTTGGTCTTTCATCTGTATTTTCCGCGGCCATCATAGGATTTATGGGAAGCTTTACTCCTTACGGACCTATTATTTATGTAGGCGCCTTTGCAGGAATGTCTTCTCCCTTACACCTGAATGGACCTGTTTCTATATTTTTTATTTCAGTTGTTGGTGCCACGGTGTATCTNNNNTTTATCTGTTTACTCACACTAGGGTAAAAGGTTTTGGCGGCAAACTTGGAACGATTGCGTTTGTGTCTTCCCTTATTCTCATCTGCTCCAAACGCCTATGGTAGACCTACTCCTTATGCTTCTCACTTCACAACTGGCCACTCTGGCAACTCACCAGCTCATTCTCTGGGGCAAATGGGACGCCATCAGAGTTTCTGCCGGGCTGACCGTTGCCTTTATCTCTTTAACGTATTTTCTTCCTTACGCATCTCTGCCCGATCTTCATGCGATATTTTTAGGATCATCTTTTGTGGGGATGAGTGAGCCTCAGCGACTTTCTAAGGTTCAGTTGATGTTTGCGAGCTTGTTTTTTTGCCTAATCTTCAGTTTCCTCAGGCAGCATTTCGGCGAGTACGGAGGACTTCTGGGACTCTCTGCTTTTTCGGCGTGCATATTAACTTACTTTATTTGGTCCGTAGGCAAAAAAAAGGCTCCCGTACGGGAGCCTTAAGAATTTTTATCTAGTCTGTAACAGTCGGTAGTATTTCACGAAACAAACACCAATTTCTTTACCTGTTCTAGGATTTTTTACCCATTCAATCATTGCATTACGGTGGAAAAGTTTAATGGTCGGAGCAGTAGTTTCAAGACTTGCCATAAAAGCTTTACACTGATCAACAGAAGATTGGATCATGCGGCCTGTAGTGGGCTCAAGGATGTCACGGTAAGTTGGAGATAAAATGACTTTAGAAAAATTGTATTCAAGATTAGGGCTAATAGTGACATTCATCATACAACGCCAAGAAAATCCCCAATTAGGTATTTTCTTTGAGTAAGACTTCGTCGTAATAACAAAATCATTCGGATCCATTTCAATTGATTCAAGACGGGCATTCGTGCGCTCAATGACTTCAGTTGCACATTTGGTTTTGAAGGCTTCAACAGCAGCGTCGGCTTCGGTAGTAGTTGTATAAACCCAAAGATCCTCAGCATCGACTTCGTTTTGCCAAGTTTTAGTTCCGGCATTAGCAAGTCCAGAGAAGGCCAAGAGTAAGGCTAAAAACTTCATAATATCTCCCAGATGAATATAGTGGCGGCAATATATGAAGAAACGCTTCTTCATGCAAGAAAAGATGTTCGAAATTATAAAAAAGGAAGGCTTGAAAGACAATCTAACCAACTAAAATCACTAAAATGAAATGACATATTTTGAGTCCTGCAAGGCCTCTCTCCATCAGAAAGTCTGCAGTATCTTGACTCAACTTTAACAGACAACGGCCTCTCTCTCAGGGTAGCCATTATGTTCAACTTACCGTTTTCAGGAGATTGATATGGTTAAGATTCTAATTATGGGCTTAGCGATAATTACAGCTAGCGTCTCGGCCCAAACCACATTCCCCTTGGGAAATGGAATTGATAAATGGGGCGTTCCCCTAAAAGTTCCTGAATCGGACTTATCACTTCGCTTAGGGGCTCGATTTCAATCTTTGGCGACAATCAAAAAAGAAGAAGATTTAGATACAAATAACCAAAGTACTTCCCAAGACTTCCAATCAAGACGTGTCCGCTTTCAACTGCAAGCAGATCTGGGAAGTCATGCCTCCTTTTATATGGATGTAAGGAATGACAACGCAAATGAAAATGACAGCGGCGAAAAGAATTTTAATATCGGGGATGCATTTGCTCAGATTCCTCTCATTGAAAGCTCAGCTCACGTCCTCAGGCTTTACAGAGCGAAGGTAGACGTTGCTAGAACTGAAACTGTTTCTTCCTCAGAACTCATATTTCTTAACCGTCCTTTTGTCGCTGATGAAGCCGCACAATTTGTAACTCATAATCGTCGTGCCACCAACGTCCAAGTTGTCGGCCATTTTGATAAAAAGATGAGCTATCAAATTGTTATAGGAGATGGAGTATTTTCTGATAAATTTAAAGACGCTAAAGGGCAGGCCGTTGAAGAAATAGAAAAACAAAATTTTATGTTAGGTGGAAAAGTACGTTTTCATCCATTTGCGGGTTGGGAAGAATTAAAGCCAACCGAAACATATTTCGGCGTAGGAAAGCATTCTGNNGTTCAATACTTCCAACATTCGAGTTGTTGAAGGGCTAAATAGCGAAAGTCTATCACGCAATTTAATCAATGCTGAAATCTCAGCACACGTAGGAGAATGGTCAATTTCTTCAGAATATTTCAAAATGATTGGGGTTGTTGAAGATCATACTGCTGCTAGCTTCAATAAAGGCTCAGGCGAAGGGTGGTATGTTCAGGGAGAAAAGGTGTTTACAAATTTTCATTATCTGGCTCCTTTTGCTAGATACGAAAAATGGAATCGATTTATAGAATCCGGTGACTACGAGTCAGATAGTAATCTCTTTGGACTTAACTGGTACTTAAACGGTAACCGCTTCAGAGTAAGCCTTGCCTACCAGCAGGATAACTTAGGAAGAAGTATATCGGGGGCCAAAGAAAAAGCGGAAGCCTTTCATCTGGCATCGATGTGGCATTTTTAAGTTAGAAACTATGATCATTGCTCAGGAAATTTTAAGCTTACTTCCTTTCTCGATTAACCTAGTTACTTTTCACCACAAAGGAGAAAACGAGAACTTTGCCATAAGGAGTTCCGATAATTACTTCTATGTATTGAAAAAATACAGACAAGATCGAAAACAGCGACTGGACATAGACGCAGAAATTAATCTTTGCAATTTCCTACGGGAGAATGGCCTCAAATCACCTCAATACGTCCCATTCCAGGATGGAAGTTTCGTTATTATTAAAAATAACAGTAAATACACCCTTCAACGAATGATCCTGGGTTTCATGATATGTAATCCGGATGAAAAACATTTTTTTGAAGTTGGAAAGACCTACCGAAAGCTCCATGAACTTAAACTTCCTCTAACTATCAAACAAAAACTTCCTCAACTTGATTCCAACACCCTCAACCAGGCATGGCCTTCTTTGACGAAGAGTAAGAATCTTACTCAAACGCAAATTGATCAATTAGAACATTACAGACATGAATCGCTGAAACATCTAAATTTTGAATCCTCTCACCTGGTCCATTTCGATCTCCATGATGGAAATATTATCTACACAGAAAATGGACTCTGTATGCTGGACTGGGAAGAGTCTGGAATTGGAAACGGTATTTTTGATCTTGCTGTTACGAATACTCGATTAATAAAATTAGAAGACAGTACTTCTTTTAGAGAAGCTCTACTCAGCGGCTATGGAAAAATAGATTCGCAACAACTGAAACATGCCACGATCTTTAAATTTCTCTATCTCGCTTCTTTTGTGGCCATGTATGAAGATGTACTTATTGGTGGAGAGACATTGGAAAATCTTGTTAATAGGTATCTCGGGTATTTTAAGAAGCTTGATGTTATAGATTGATTTGCTAGTCTCCAAATATAACATCTGGGCCCTTTATCGATCTTCGAAAAATCAAAAAACTTACATCTTTTTCTGAGCGATTTTCTAGGTAATGCAATTTGCCCAAAACTTCCTTGGGTGACAAATCTCGCATAAATGTTATCTGATATCTTAGACCAAGGTGTGTCACCAGTTATCTGAGAGCGAGAGCTAGTGTCTATCAGCTCACTAAGTCTAGCATAGTCATACCCTACTTCACGAAGACGATCTCTATAATCCCGCATTCCTTGGATTCTTTTTCCAAGCTCTCCAAGATTATCTTCAAGACTTGCTACACTTTCATTAAATGATGGTAATACTCCTAAAGATAAATCTGAAGCCTGATTCCATTTCTTTTCTATTTGGTCCAGAACAGATTCTTTGAGTTCTGATTTATAATGAGGAATCACAGTATCTACCATCTCCTGCCCAAGCTTGCCCAATTCTTCATAAGAAAGACCATTCTGGAGACTCCATGAAACCATTTGAATCGTAAGTGAATACAGATCTTATGGTTTTTCGAGGATCAAAGGAATTTCCAGGAAATTTTTTGACAATGGGATAAGTGCTGTTTCCTGGGGGATCGATCGGATTTTCTTGAGCCAAGATTTTTTCAAGTGATGGCCTTACTTTTTGAAGGACAAGTTCTTTTGCTCTATCATGACTCGTGAGCAATTGAGCACAAGAACTTAGTAAAGCTAGGCATAGTAGTAAAAATGTATTTTTGTTCATCTCCTTATGTTACTGATAAACGACAAAGATAAGAAGGGTAAAAAAGTGGACATCAAAAATGAAGCTTTGCACCTTTTACGATGTTTTTTCCCATTTCAACTTTAATTTCTTTTTAGTTTCAGCACAATCTTTCAAATAAAGATTGATCAACGTCTGATAAGGAACCTCCATCTTTTCAGACAGGGTCTTGAAGTACTCTACCACTTGCTGATCAAGTTTAATTGTAACCTGCTGCTTTACTTTCTTTAAGTAACTAGGTTTAACTTCTTTCATTTTTGAGAAATCGTAATTTTTTTTCATATTATTTTCCTTCAAAAATATCAAAACTCTAATTTGATCACTTAGAAGAATATTCGAAACCTCCTCGAAAGAGACTCCGTGCTTTTATACGTTAACTTGAGATTTCGTTTTATCCCATTCAAACTTGACCATAAGTAATTATAGTATAATTACAATCCCGGCGCAAATTTCATATTGTGGAAACGAAAATTATCGAACCATAGAAGTATTGAATTTTAAGGGATTTAAAGCAAAAACGCCTTTGCAACCAGTTAAGATTGCAAAGGCTTTTTTAAGTGATGCACCTTCGCGGACAATCTTCGAACCAGTATCATAGAAAGTATGGCTCAAGGGATTGATTTTTCATTTGCCTCGGTGAATACCCTAGAGGAAATCTCGAACTAAAACAGACTGTTGATCTTTTTCCAGTAATTGATATGATTAAAAACCTGGTGAGGATTTTAAATGTGCCGGGCAAATGACACTCCCTCTCCAGAACCCCTCCCTTCATTCGAAGGGTGTTTTCTGGCCTAGATACCATAAACAACTCTTCAACTTAATCATTTGTAAGACTGTCCTGTAGAGAGTTTCTATTGTGAAATAGTGATGTACTTTTAAATTGACCGGATGCTCTTAATTTGGAAACTTTGCAGAACAATATTCAGGTAAATATCTCGCCGGATCCTCATCAAACCCAAAGTCTTTATATTCAACCGAACTCATAATCATTCCTGACGCTAACTCAGGCAGAGTCAAATTACTATGGTGCTGGCCATTGTGATATGACGCTAGCATTGAAGAAGGGAGAAATGCATCCAATCCCTGTTCCAAAAGAATATTCTTAAAGGGATTTAACGAAATGCCAATTGCTTCATTAGGGTGACGAGCGAGTTGTCGTTCTGCAAACTTATAATTTCCTTCAACGTTGTAGTCGAACAAGATTAAATCCATATCTTTTTTTGCCAGTGGATATTTGTCTAAGAAGTGACTCATCCAATTCATTGGCGTCGAGTTAGCGATCCATTCATTTTCTGACAGCATAAATGGAAAGCAACTCTTAAATCCTGTTAGCAGGTGGGCATGGTGATATACAATAATAACTTTTTCATCACTTTTTAAATTTTTCCAGATTTTAGTTTCAAAATTAAGACTTGTCTCAACTTCCCTATTACCTGAAGATTGAAATAAAGTTAATGCTGGAATTTCCGAATTACTTATTGATTTGGCAGAACAACTTCCATCTGAGACTTCTTTTCCAAGTCCTGGCCACATCATATTCACTTCTGATTTTACACTATCAATGACTTTCACAAGTAATGGCTGATGTGGAGATCTAAGATTGTTCAATTCTCTAATCCTAGGCATAAATTCAGAAATTGCATATGCCCATTCAGAAGTTGCACATAGAGACTGATCTTTTGAAAGCTCGGATTTGAATTTGTAATCTTTTAAAATATCTTTTACTGAAAGTTGTTCATAGAGTGAATCATTGTCGGCAGGTCTTTCAAGTATAATATACTTAAGTTTTGGATCATTACCGATCTCTTTCAAAAGTTTTAAAAGATAGAACAGATGTTGGGATGAGAAATGACCAGAATGTCCTAGAAGCAAAATTCTGTTATTCTTGTAAGCTTGTAATAATAGCTTTACTGGCCCTTGCTTTTCTTCATCAACAATTTGATCTTCATTTTTACTCTGGTGAAGCTGCTTTTTTTCCGCTTCTTTCTTTGCTTGATCAACTTCATTCTGCATTTGCTTAATATTGCCAACATCACATGATGCAAGAAACACGAATGAAGCTAGAAAGCACATCTGCTTAGAGATACTCATACAAAGGTTTCCTTAGAGAGCAACCTGTATCAAAGGTTAAGCATTCTAGGGATTGGAATTGTAAAAAAGTAAGGATTTAGAGCCAGAAACAAAAAAAGCCAACGTGGGTTAAACGTTGGCTTTTTTTTGGTGCCCGCAAGTGGACAATTATCGATCTGCGGTCCTAAAATTTAAGCATAACCATTTGAAATAGTAGAAATGATATGCTTTCACCTTGAGATTAGCTTTGATTGGGAACAAATCGACGTTCCTAAAAATTCCCAAAATTGTCATAAAACAAGATTCGGCTCTCTATTCCTCATCCGGCCCCCATTCCTTTAAATAACCAGCTATAAGATCAGCAATCTTAGTGCCCTCATCAAGACGAGTCCATCTAGGCTCGCTCCGAGTAAAGAACTCAACCCATTCATCCTGTCCAATAATGACGTACTCAAATACATGCTCAGGATTCTTTTCGTGATCGGTCAACACGAGCCCACTACAATATGTATCTTTCGCATACGGAGTATTCCAAACTTTGTAGGTTACACATCTTTTTTGATGTTCGGCTACCTTTGGCCCCTTGCTATTAAAAAAATATTCATTCGTTTTCCAGCCCTGATTTTCTTCGGTTATTTTATAAGAGTCTCCAGCTGGAATAGTTAATTCATACCTCTCTACTTTATCTTCATCACCATCATTAAATCTTACTGCAAAGAAAAAATGGACATATTGACTATCATGCAAAGTGGTCAAGAGGTATATCCACGAATTTCTTACAGGTGTTTCCCAATGATCATAACGAATATCTTCTGTTTCATTATCTTGATTTTTCATGGGTACCTCACCTTTATTCGTGTCTTCGAATTAATTTCTGAATGGTTCCTAGGCTGGACTTCCAACGTTGCCTCACGCACAGATCCGTCACTTTTAATTTTTTTAGGTGTTTTAACTATACTCGTTCCATCAGAATACTCTTTATACTCCACACCATCAGTCTTGCTCTTAACCGATTTCCCAGGCAATTTATCAAAATCTTTTTGGAGCTGTTCTTCTCCACCTTCTTTTGTGTATTCCCTCACCTTTCCACTTTTATTTATTGATGTATTTTTCGTCTTACCAGAGATAATTCCAGCTTCCTTAAGAGGTTTCTCCAGCTTGTCATGCTCTTTACTTAAGGCCTGCATCCCTCTTTCAATTTCTGTCTGAACATCCCGGTCCTTAGAATCCTGAAGGAGGTCTTGAAGATCAAAGAATGCATCCCAGTCAACGTATTTAACACTTAATACTGCGGCCAAGAGCAGTGCTCCCGCCAAAGGATGTCTGCTTATTGCAGGCGTCAAAGTAATTGTTCCTCCCATTCCGTAAAGTGGAGAAAATGAAAGGGGTTGAATCAACTTATCGTTTGGATTGGCCTGCAAAGATGCCAAATCAAAAATAACTTGTTTGGTGGCTTCTGAATTGATCTCACGCCCCGAGTTGCTAGCGAGAACTCTTACCTGGATATAACCAATTTCTCCAAAACTTCCTTCTGTAACAAATCTCGCATAGACAGTACTTGAGATTTGCGACCAAGAAGTCTCTCCTTTAGACAGAAAACGAGTTGTAGTATCAATCAGTTCACTAAGCTCGGCATAGTCATAACCAAACTCACGTAGCCGATCCCTGAACTCTCGCATCTCTCGGATTTTCTTTCCCAGTTCTCCAAGTTCCTCTTCAAGATTTTCAACACTGGAATTAAATGATGGCAAAATCCCACCTGACAAACCTGAGACCTGATTCCATCTTCTTTCTAGTTTAATAAGAAGTGATTCTTTAAGTTCCGCTTTATAGTAAGGAATCACACTATCAATCATCTCTTGCCCTAGCTTCCCCAGCTCCTCATAAGAAAGACCATTCTGAATCCCCCAGGAAACCATTTGGATTTCATCTGCAAAATACTTTACCGGAGCCAATAGATTTAGCTCTTGAATGATTTTTGCTCTCTTACCTTCCAATTTACTGATAGAATAGATATGGCCAGCGGGGCTCGCGGCTGAGGAACTCATACAATAGGTCATGACAGGAAAGACATAGTTCCCTGGGGACAAGACTAAATGACCTTTTGAATCGTAGGAGAATAAAGATCTTATTGTCTCGCGAGGAACGAAAGGTTTTACCGGAAGTTTCTGAACAAGTGGATAAGTGCTTCTCTCTGGAGGATCAATGGGACTCTCTTGAGATAAGATTTTTTCAAGACCTGGTTTCAGCTTCTGCAGCACAAATTCTTTTGCTTCATCACGATTTGTAGGCAATTGAGAACATGAACCTAGTAAAGCGACACATACAAATAATAATATATTTTTATTCATCTCCTTATTTTACCAAATAACCACGAGGATAAGAAAGGGCAAAAGGTAGACATTAAGAAATTCAGGTTAAACCTAATCGGACTTTCTTTTCAACGATCACTTTTGGTAGGCCGAATCATGATCTGGATGTAGAGATATAAATCTCATAAACACTCCATCTCGCACAACTCTCGCTCTAATTTTTTAGTAATACGAATTGAGGCGACTTGTTTCCCGTCACGAGTTATTTGGCCTTGGATTGGTTCCCAATTAAGGCCTCGTTTTTGAACCTTGGATGGTGTTGCATAGATTTGGGCCCAAGTCATGGATTCAATTTTATCTAACGAGCTAAAAAAAGACTCAAGCTCATCTTTTTCAAGATTAGCGATTTCTTTATTAAGAGATGGGAAACTTACATCTACTTGTACTAACTCATTCTGAGTAGAATTATTTTTTCTTTTTGTTACCAAGTTCTGCTCTAAGTTTTTTCAGGTCAGTTTTTTTAGGTGGATTCTTTGTAGACCAATTGTCAAAATCATCTAGTGTGGTTTTTGCTTCTTGAGTAAAAAAAGTCGCATTTGAATCAGGAACAAATGTACCCGACGAAATATGTATTTCAGAATCGTTAATTTCTTCAATGACAATCTCTTTTCCGGCCCATCTTTTCCCAATACTAATTTGACCATTTAGTGGCACTCTTAAAAGCTTTCTTGCACCCATCATATCCTCCTAAACAGATTACTTTCATTATCTGTCTGTTTTCATTTTATCATATATTAGGATTTTATGAAATTCTTATTTTACAATCCCAAGGTGTTGATTTTCGTTTGTCCTGATGAACACCATATAGGAAATCTCGAACTAATACAGATTGTTGAACCTTCCCTTCATTCGAGACCNNGCCAGACTGGTGCTGATAATTTCTTATCATGACTGAATGACCTCGTTTAAATCCTTGTCCTTCATAAAAAGGCAGGACTTCATGGTCGCAACAAATATCAATCATATAATACTTCTCAAGGTCTTCCTTCATCTTGGTCACTAGCACCTTACCAATACCCCTTCCCTGATATTCAGGTAAGACTTCTAACAAAGGGATGTAAGCCGAAAGAAATTGATCCGAGATGGCGTTAATAAAACCGACGAGTCTCTCTTTCTCCATTGCGAGGTAGATATGCTGGCTGCTTCTCAGAATTTTTTTAAGCGTTTTATCTGTAGGAGGATTCGGCCAACCAACAAAAAAGCCTGATGTCGTGAGCTGATCAATATGCCGTTTGTCGTTTGAAAAGCTGATTTCAGGTGTGTTCATTGGTAGATATTAGAACTAAAAATAAAAAAAGCCTCAGTAAAATGGGTTAAATTTTACTAAGGCTTTTTTTGGTGCCCGCTCGCGGAATCGAACCACGGACACAAGGATTTTCAGTCCTTTNNATGGTCCACGTGACCAATCGTGCCGACGTTGACGTGCGGCTTCGTGCGCTCAAACTTTGCCTTGGCCATGCTCTGCTATCTCCCTCGCCTCTGGAGGCCACGCCGCATTCCGGCGACAACGCCGGAACCGGTCCCTACGTAAAAAAATGGAGCCCACTACCAGAATCGAACTGGTGACCTCTTCCTTACCATGGAAGCGCTCTACCGACTGAGCTAAGCGGGCATATCGAATTTACGGTAACTTGTTCTTCTAAAAAAGAGATCTCTAAGTTAATGTTTCAGAGATTTTCCGTCAACGACTATTCACAAAAAGATTACACTAACGAGTCGAGTCAAAGGTTTTTATGTCTGCAAAAGTTATCTGTACAGAGCTTTCTCTCCCTTGGTTTCAGGTGAACGCCCTGGCCTTCATCCCTTCCGCTGAGCAAGGCTCAATAAAAAGCGAATGGGCCATTTTCAGTCACGGCTACACATCTCACAAGGGTGATTGTTTAAACTGGGCCACGCGGCTGGTAGAGGCCGGAGTGCCTTGTTTGATTTTTGATCAGCCAGGACATTATTTGGGAAGTTTCAATGAAGTTTCAAGCCTTCAGGATTTTAAAGATCATGCTCATGAACTATTTGCCGAAGGCTACTCAAGATTAGGCCTACTGCTTGAACAACATCTAGGTCTGGGACAGTATCCATCTAACACGACAGTCATTCTTGGTGGGCATTCACTTGGGGCCTACACCTCAATCAAGGCCCTCCCACTGCCTCTATTTAAAGATAAGCAACGAGTTGCCGTTGGGATAGGAATTGGCATTGGGCAGAGTCAGTCGACCCATCTTTTTGAGACCGCTTTTTACCAGAAGACACTTTCAGTAAGAAGACAATTAGTTTCTCCGCATCTCGACTCAAAAGAAGTTTTTGCGTGGCTCAAACAAGAAAAAGAAACTATTAAAATTTCCGGTGAAAGAATTCATATGATCACCGGTGAGGATGATGTGGTTGTCGGGGCCAATGGACTTGAGGCATTTTTGAAAGTTCTGGAAGATCAAAACAATATCGTTACGTGGGAAAAGCCAAAGCGCTTACCTCACCATGAACCGGGCGGAGCGACTCCACATATGTACGCTTTTCTTAAAAAACAATTTGGGTGGTAATCTACTATTTGTAGTTTTTAGTTTTAAGAATTGCTTTTAAATTTTTTAACCAACCGATTTTTCCCGGGCGATCAAATGGAGTACCTAAAAATTTCCGTTTAAGACCCCGGTTGGTTTCTCCTTCAAGAATCTTAACCAAATCACTTATCGGTAAACCAAAAAACCAATCTTTTAAAAACAATAAGCCTTCAGGTAATTTCAGATTACCTATAACTCGTGCCAGAGGTTTTCTATTCCATGGACAAACATCCTGACAAATATCACAGCCAAAAAACTCTCCCCGGGATTTATCAAATCCTTCCGGTGCCTCGGCTTCTTTAAAAATTTCTATCGTATAGGTTGAAATACACTTAGAAGCTGTAATCGTCCGGGTTTCCGGATTAATGGCATTAGTTGGACACGCATCAACGCAAGAGTTGCACTGGCCACAGTGATCGATATCGACTTTTACAGTATCCAATTGAAGTTTTTGATTTAAGAGAAGTGAGCCAATAATAAAATAGCTCCCCTCTTTCTGACTGATGAGCATAGAGTTTTTCCCAAACCAACCAAGACCTGAACGGTAGGCCAGATCCCGTTCTAATACCGGCTGAGCATCAAGAGCAATAAATCGGTTTAATTCAGAACGCTCGTTCTTTAAGCCGTTAAAAATCTGCTCCAGACGGTCTTTTAAAACCTGATGATAATCTTTACCTTCAAACCCAAGTGCATAGGCAGCGACTTCATGACGGTTATTATCCAGAAGCCATTTCTTGGCCTCCTGATAAC
>DLGL01000044.1 GCA_002482685.1 Bacteriovoracaceae bacterium UBA7695
ACAAAGCCTAACTGGTGGCTCAATGCCATCATTCTTAAAGACCGCGCGAGCCGCGATCAATGGTTAGAAACTTTAAATTCAAATGGTCTGATGTCTCGCCCGGTTTGGGAGCTTATGACCGATCTTCCAATGTATAAAGAGTGTCCACATGATGGTTTAGAAAATGCGAGATCAATTGCAGACTGTCTGATTAACCTTCCAAGTGGAGTGCCGACATGACTCCAATTATCATTTTAGGAAGTGGCGGGCATGCTTTGGCCTGTCTCGATGTCATTGATTCTACCAAGAAATTTAAAATCCTTGGTTATGTAGACGCCGGAGAAGCCCAAAGCTGGGAGGGTTTAACAAGACTGGGAAGTGATAATGATCTTCCTAGTTTGATGAAAGACTGCTCGAATTTTTTTATGGGAATTGGTCAGATTAAGAATGCCTCAGTTCGAAAAAATCTATCGGAAAAAATCAAGCAACTCAAAGGTGAATTCCCTTTTATCGTTTCGCCTTTTGCAAATGTTTCCCCCCGTGCTCAGGTTCATGAAGGAACCATCATTATGCATCATGCTCATGTTGGTCCCGGTTCTCAGATTGGTTCATTTAATATTTTAAATACTAAGTCTCTCATCGAACATGGTGTGAAGACTGGAAGCTTTGTCCATGTCTCAACCGCTGCTGTTGTTAATGGCGATGTGATAATTGGTGGTGATGCTTTTATTGGCAGCAATTCCGTTCTCTGCCATGGCATTGAAATTCCTTCCGGTGCTTTTGTTCAGGCCGGAGCGTTCATAGGGAGAAAGCATGTCTGGTGATAGTGTTCTCATCATTGCTGAAGCTGGTGTTAATCATAATGGTGATATGAATCTCGCCCGGGAACTTGTTCATGCGGCCGCAGAAGCGAAAGTTGATGCGGTTAAGTTTCAGACCTTTAAAGCAGAAAATTTAGTTAAGCGTGATACCGCTAAAGCTAGTTATCAGGTTGATCGTACCGGCAACTCTGAAGGCCAATATGAAATGCTTAAGCGTCTTGAGCTTTCATGGGAATCGCACCATGAACTAAAAAAACTGGCTA
The DNA here is from genome assembly GCA_002482685.1 of Bacteriovoracaceae bacterium UBA7695. GTDB lineage: Bacteria > Bdellovibrionota > Bacteriovoracia > Bacteriovoracales > Bacteriovoracaceae > Peredibacter. The sequence goes on from DLGL01000044.1 coordinate 1,064, forward strand.
ACTCTTTAGGCATCGAATTCATGTCCACACCTTTTGATACGGTCTCGGCAGATTTCTTAAAAGAGCTTGGAGTTCCACGCTTTAAAATTCCTTCTGGAGAGATCACTAATTTTCCTTATCTTCGCCATATTGCTAAATTAGGAATTCCCACGATCTTTTCAACGGGTATGTCAGATATGACTGATATTACCAATTGCCTAAATACATTACTTAAATATGGCCTCACCAGAGACCAAGTGACCATTCTCCACTGTAATACAGAATACCCAACTCCTTTTGGAGATGTTCACTTAAGAGCAATGGATACCATTAAGGATACTTTTAAAGTTCCGGTTGGATATTCGGATCACACCATTGGGATTGAAGTTTCACTGGCCGCGGTTGCCTTAGGGGCGAAGGTTATAGAGAAGCACTACACTCTTGATCGTAATCTTCCAGGACCTGATCACATGGCCTCTCTTGAACCACGTGAGCTGATTGAGATGGTTAAAGGGATCAGAAATATTTCTGCGTCCCTTGGTCAGGCAACTAAAGCGATCTCTCCTTCTGAAGGGAAGAATCGCAATGCTGCACGTAAGAGTATAGTGGCTGCTAAATCTATTAAGAAAGGTGAACTTTTTTCTGATGATAACTTAACTACTAAGCGTCCAGGCACCGGACTTAGTCCCATGCTATGGGAAGAAATCGTTGGAAAAGTTTCTGACCGTGATTACGGTCCGGAAGACTTGATTGAGAATTCAAAATGAATTTAAAGCGCAAGGTCATGGTGGTGTCAGGTACAAGGGCCGATTACGGTCTTCTAAAAACTATCATTACAGAAATTGCAGGTCATAAAGACTTGGAGCTTAAGCTCGTAGTAACTGGATCTCATTTATCAAGTGAGCATGGGAATACCGTCACTGAAATTGAAGCCGATGGTTTTCCTATAGCCTATAAGCTGCCTATTTTAAAATCTAAGCTGGATTCAAGAAGTGTAGTTGATTCGCTTGGAGATTTGCTTAAATCATTTAACGAAGTCCTTACTTGTGACAGACCTGATATTGTTTTACTTATTGGTGACAGATATGAAGCGTTTGGTGCGGCTACAGCATGCCTCCTTCACAACCTGCCCATTGCTCATGTGCATGGGGGTGAGTTGACCTTTGGGGCAGTAGACGATGCTTTCAGGCATTCCATGACTAAAATGTCATGGTGGCATTTTACAACTGCAGAAGAGTATCGTCAGCGAGTGATTCGTTTAGGTGAAGCTCCGGAGCGTGTTTATAATTTTGGTGCACCTGTGCTGGATGCGCTAGAGAATTTAGATGTACCTAAAGAAGAGCTAGAAGTTTTCTTAGGAATTAAACTGATCTCGCCGGTAGTCCTGGCTACCTTTCATCCTGAAACGCTTAATCCTGGTAAGGTTCAGGAGCAAATGGATGTTTTATGGGAAGGGCTTAAAGCTTCTAAACCAGGGACTGTTGTTTTCACTAAGGCCAATGCGGATGCAGAAGGGCATCTAGTGAATGAGTTTTTAGAAAAGAAAATTAAAGAACTTCCAAACTCTGTTTTGGTTTCCTCGTTAGGTCAGCGGCGTTACTTAGGGCTGATGAAGCTAGCAGATGTAGGGTTTGGCAATTCATCTAGTCTTGTTATTGAGTTTCCGATTGTGGGCACTCCTGCGGTTAACGTTGGCAGAAGGCAGGAGGGTAGAGTCCGGGCCAAATCAGTTTTGGATGTTGATTTTAGCGCCGAAGCTATAGCTTCCGCTATCAAGACATCCATTTCAATTGAGTTTAAACAAAAAATAAAAGCCGAGTCACATCCATTTGGTCAGCCTGGAGTTGCTCGACGAATTGTGGACACTTTGGCAACAATCGATATTCCTAAAATATTAGTGAAAGGTTTTTATGAATAACTGGAAACGAATCGTAGTTTGTCAGAACATGAGCATCCTTGATGCAATGAAAATCATAGACAGTGCTGGGACTCAGTTCGTCATGGTTCTTGGAGAAGATGACACACTTGAGGGTGTTGTTACAGATGGTGATGTGAGAAGAGGGATTTTGCGTGATTTGCCTTTATCGAGTCCCGTGAAAATCATTATGAATACTCAGCCTCGCTGCCTGCCTAACGATATTTCCCGCACTGAGATTTCAGAATTTTTGCATAAAAACAGGATCAGCCATGTACCCTTAATCGATAAAGACAGAAGAGTTACAGGAGTTGTGAGTTACGATGAAAGAGTAGGTATCACCGGCCATTCAAGCACCGCTGTCCTCATGGTCGGTGGTCTTGGCAGTCGTTTAGGTGAGCTGACCAGCAATTGCCCAAAACCAATGCTACCTATTGGAGGAAAGCCAGTTCTTCAGATACTCGTTGAGAATTTGAAAGAGCACGGTTTTACTGATTTTGTTTTTTGTGTGAACTATCGTGCTGAAATGATCCAAGCTCATTTTGGAGATGGGTCTGCAATGGGTATCAGAGTCAGGTATGTTGAGGAACCGAAAAGAATGGGAACTGCTGGAGCTCTTGGTTTAATTCCTGAAGATGTTAGCAGTCCACTCCTGGTTATGAATGGAGATATTGTAACGAAAGTTAACTTCGCTAAACTGATGGAATTTCATTCTGAGAGTCAAGCCTTGGCAACTATGGCCGTTCGTAAATATGATTTCCAAATCCCTTTTGGAGTAGTGAAAACAGAAGAAGGAAGAATAACGGGCATTGACGAAAAACCAGTTCATAGTTTCATGGTGAGTGCCGGCATATATGTTGTAGAAAAAGAAAGCATCAAGCTTATTCCTGAAAACGAATTCTTTGATATGCCTCACTTCTTTGAATCCATGATGAAAGATAATAAATTGACTCAGGCATTTCCAATTCATGAATATTGGCTCGATATAGGTAGAGAGGATGATCTTATCCGCGCCCAAAGAGAATTTTCGGAAGACGGCTAATAATGAAAGTACTTATTGTGGGCATGGGGTCCATAGGAAAAAGACACTTTGATAACTTTAAAAGCCTCGGTTGTGAGGTGGCGGTCCTTAGTCGCCGTGAATTAGAGAGATACACCGTTTTTCAAAGTATGGAGAAAGCCGTTGAAGGTTTTAAACCATCCCATGTGGTTGTCTCCAACGAAACAGCAGAACATGGAAAAACACTTCTGGAAGCCTTAAGCTTTTCAGAAATCAAAAATATTCTAGTTGAGAAGCCTTTATACTCAGACCTTCCTTCTACAACTCCCGCTCGCTCTGAGATTGTATCCGTTGCTTATAATCTTCGATTTCATCCTATGGTTTCTGAGCTGAAAGAAATTCTCAAAGACCAAAGGATTATTAACTGGCATTCCTATGTCGGTCAGTATCTTCCTACTTGGAGACCAGGTCGGGACTATAAAGATATTTACTCATCCAGCCGTGCGGCCGGTGGTGGGGCCCTCAGAGATTTAAGCCATGAGCTTGATCTTTTTGCCTTTTTCGGTGGAGAGCTTAATTTGAAATCTGCTACAGGTGGACACTTTTCAAATTTAGAAACTGATGCTGACGATACATACTCACTTCTGCTTTCAGGTTCGCAGTGTCCTCATGGAAATATCCATATGAATTGTCTCGACCGTTTGGTTCAAAGATATATTACGGTCACCACTAATGAGCACACTTATCATGTGGATCTGATTCAAGGGAAATGGCGGGATAGTCAGGGAGAAAGTCTGAGGACTTTTGACCGCAATCAGTCCTACCTTGATATGTCTAAAGCATTTTTGGAAAACGATCCAAGGCTCTGTTCATTTAAAGAAGGCTGGATGATCAACTCTATTATTCAAAAGGCTGAGGCTTACTCATGAAAACCATTGTTTCAGTTTGTGCCAGAGGTGGATCCAAAGGCGTTAAAGGTAAGAATGTACGAGCTATGCTGGGACTTCCCTTAATCGTCTACACTTTGAGACAGGCTAAAGAGTCTGGTCTCTTTGATGCCTTTGCTGTGAGTTCGGATTCAGATGAGATTTTGGCGATAGCTGAAAAAGAAGGCTTTCTTACAATTAAAAGACCAGAAGAGCTGGCGACTGATACAGCAGCCAAAATTCCGGTTATTCGTCATTGTTTAGAGACAGCTGAAAAGCAGTTGAATACTCAGTTCGATTATTGCCTGGATCTGGATTGCACTTCTCCTCTGAGAAGCATTGAAGATATCAAGGCTTGTCTTGAGCTTCTTAAAAATGAAAACACTCCCAACGTTATTACCGCTATGCCTGCACGGCGCTCTCCATATTTTAATCTGATTGAGAAATCTGCGGATGGAGAAGTAGGTCTGGCCAAGAAATTAGAAGGTCAGATTGTCCGCCGTCAGGACGCTCCGGAATGCTTTGATATGAATGCTTCCATCTACGGTTGGAAGAGAGAAGTACTCATGAGTGAAAATAAATTATTTCTCAAAGGAACTGCTTTGCACGTGATGGCAGAAGAAAGGTCCATTGATATTGATTCAGAACTGGATTTTGAAATTGTTCAAATGATTTTGTCTAAAAGGTTAAATGCATGAGTGGAATCACTTTTTCTTTGAAAGGCAAAAATGCCGTTATCACCGGTGCTACCGGAATTTTAGGAGCCAAGTTCTCTCATTCTTTAGCTGCTCAGGGAGCGAATGTCGCTTTACTCGATTTGGACTCAGAGAAATTAGAAGTTCTTGCAAAAGAGCTTGAGGCTACTTACGGAGTAAAAGCTCTTGGTTTAAAATGCGATATAACAGATCCAGCATCCGTGAAAGCCTGCGTGGATGCAATTGATAAAACATTCAATGGAATTCATATTCTTCATAACAATGCTGCCAGTAAGGGAAAAAATCTGGATGATTTTTTTCAACCTTTTGAAACCTTCAAGCTCGAAACATGGAAAGACATCATGTCGGTTAATGTGGATGGGATGTTTCTCATGGCGCAGGCCGTAGGGTCGAAGATGATTGAGAGAAATATCAAGGGCTCCATTATCCAAACTGCTTCCATTTACGGAGTGGTAGCTCCTGATCAAAGAATTTACGAAGGCTCATTTTATATGGACCGTAAAATCAGCTCCCCGGCGGTGTACTCTGCCTCAAAAGCGGCGGTGGTGGGACTTACGAAATATCTTGCTTCTTATTGGGGAGAGAAAGGAATCCGTGTGAATACGCTCACTCCGGGAGGAGTGGAGAGTGGTCAGAACGATGTGTTCCGAAATAAATATAGTGCCCGCATTCCTTTGGGAAGAATGGCCCAAGCCGACGAACTTTGTGGAGCATTGATCTATCTGGCTTCAGATGCTTCAACTTATGTCACCGGCCAGAATATTATTATCGATGGAGGGCTTACAGCATGGTAATGCCAAAAATTCGGGTCATTCCCCGGTTAGATATTAAAGGTCCCAATTTAGTGAAGGGAATTCACCTTGAGGGCCTGCGTGTTCTGGGTGATCCCGCGGCCTATGCCCGTCACTATTATCAGGAAGGCGCGGACGAACTTTTTTACATGGATGTGGTGGCAAGCTTATTTGAGCGAAACAGCCTCTCGGACATTATTGAGAAGACCGCCCGGGAGATTTTTATTCCTCTAACGGTTGGTGGCGGAATCCGCACCGTTGAAGATATTAAAAAGGTTCTTCGTGCCGGAGCAGATAAAGTTTGCGTGAACACCGGGGCTATTAAAAATCCGGCTTTCATCAAACACGCGGCTGAGCTTTTCGGATCGTCAACGATCGTGGCAGCTATAGAATGTATAAAACAGCCTGACGGAAGGTATTTTGCCTTTATCGACAACGGACGGGAAGAAACAGGTTTAGAAGTTGTTGTCTGGGCCCAAAAGCTCCAGGAGCTTGGGGTGGGCGAAATCGTTGTCACTTCGGTTGACCGTGAAGGTACGGGCGAAGGAATTGATGCTCAGTTAATTCAATCTATCGCAAGTGCAGTCAATGTTCCTGTTATTGCTCATGGAGGAATTGGAAAACCCCAGGACGCCGTTGAAGCAGTTAAGGCGGGAGCTTCTGCGGTTGCGGTGGCTTCAGTTCTTCATTATGAAGCCCTTATGAATGGCAAGGTGGGAAGAGAAGCTTCGAAAATTGAAGGGAATACCCGTTTCCTTCAGGAAAATAGAAATTACAAAAAAATTACGCCTTGTGGCCTAAACGATTTGAAGCAAACACTTCAGTCATCAGGCTTTCAAGTGAGAGAGATATACTCATGAAAAATGTTGTTATTCTTGATTATGGATTAGGAAACTTGTTCAGTGTTCTCCAAGCTTTTAAGGAAATAGGGGTAAATGCAGAGTTGACTGATGATCCGGAAAAGCTTGCATTAGCTGATGCTGCGATTCTCCCGGGCGTTGGCGCTTTTGGTCATGCGATGAAAGAGCTAGAGTCAAAGAAAATTATTGAGCCCCTTTTGGCTTTTGCTAAAAGTGGCAAACCACTTCTGGGAATTTGCCTCGGCATGCAGCTTCTTATGGATAAAAGTGAAGAATTTGGAGAGCATCTAGGGCTTGGTCTTATCCAGGGTTCTGTAAAGAAATTTCCAATGGAATATAATCACCAAAAAGTTCGCGTGCCTCATATGGGTTGGAGCTCAATCCATTCCTCAATCAAAAAACATCCATCTATGGTGGATGTAAAAGACGGCACTGACGTTTATTTCGTTCATAGTTATTATGTAGAGCTGGCCCAACCCGAGGTTAACCAGCTCACTTGGTCTGAATATGCAGGATTTCGCTACACGTCTTCCCTCGTTAATGGGAATATATGGGCTTATCAGTTTCATCCAGAAAAGAGCGGCAAAGCGGGTCTTCAGCTCTATAAAAATTGGGCCCAACATTTTCAGCTTTAGGAGAGTTTAGAATGAGTTATAAAGTTAAGTACGGTCTTCCAGAAGAAGTCACATTTTGTACTAAATGTGTGATGTCAAACCAGAGACCTGCATCGGCAGTAGAGTTTAAGCACACTATCGATAGTAAAAAAACTACCCTTCACATTGATCAAAATGGTGTTTGCGATGCTTGTCGCGTAGCTGAGCAGAAAGAAAGCATTGATTGGAATAAACGTGAAGAAGAGCTATTAAAGCTTTTAGATAAACACAGAAGTAAAGATGGATCATATGACTGTTTAGTTCCAGGATCCGGCGGTAAGGATAGTGCTTACCAGGCCCATGTTCTAAAATACAAATACGGTATGAATCCTTTAACTGTTACCTGGCCTCCTATTCTTTATACTGAGTACGGTTATAAGAACTGGAAGAACTGGGTAGACAGTGGTTTTGATAACATTACTTTTACCAGAAATGGAAAAATCATGAAGCTTCTTACGAAGCTTGGAATTGAAAACCTCATGCATCCGTTTCAAACTTTTATGCTTGGTCAGAAAAACTTAGGACCTAAGCTCGCTGCAAAATTTGGTATTCCTCTGATCTTTTACGGAGAGAACGAAGCTGAGTACGGAAATCCTATTGCAGATACCACAACCTCATTAAGAGATAAGGCTTTTTTCAGTTTTAACAACATGGACGAGATTTATCTCGGAGGTGTTTCGGTTAAGGAACTTAAGGAAAAGTATGGCGTTACTGAGGGGGATATCCTTCCTTATTTGCCACTTCCGGCAGAAGAGTTAAGCCGCACGAACATTGAAGTTCATTACCTTGGTTACTATCTCAAGTGGACGCCACAGGAAGTTTACTACTATGCCGTCGACAATACTGGCTTCAAGGCTCGCCCTTTCAGAACTCAAGGAACATACAGTAAGTACAACAGCATTGATGATAAAATCGATGACCTTCACTACTACACAACTTTTATCAAGTTCGGGATCGGAAGAGCGACTTACGATGCTTCTCAGGAAATCAGAAATCAGCACATTACTCGTGAAGAGGGTGTAGCACTCGTTAAAAAATTCGATGGGGAATTTCCGGACCGTTATTTCAATGAAGTCATGGATTATCTGGAAATCAAACCAGAGCGCTTCCACGAGCTTTGCGATCAGTTCCGGTCTGAGCACTTATGGGGCAAGGATTCTGTTGGTCAATGGCAGCTTAGACACAATGTTTGGGGCGGTGGTCTCAACGATCAGGATAAATAAGTTATGAAAGTTTGTGTTATTGGAACAGGACGAATGGGCAGACGCCATATCGATGCGGCCAAAGGTTTGGGTTTTGACGTGGTAGGGATTTTTGACCCTTTCAAAGAAGCCATGGAACTCGCAGTTACCGGAAATAGCATCCCGAAAGAAAACTGTTACTCAGATGCCGTTGAGATGCTCAATAAATTAAAACCCGAAGGTGTGGTTATTGCTTCAACTGCGCCTAGCCATGCTGAACATGTGATCGCTGCGGCCAAGGCTGGAGTTAAGTATATCATGTGTGAAAAACCGATGGCGGTTTCTATGGAAGAGTGTGATCAGATGATCAGTGCTTGCAAAGAGAGTGTATCCGTCCTGGGTATTAACCACCAGATGCGTTTTATGGATCAATACACTGAAGTCAAAGCTCTATGTAATACTCCAGACTTTGGTGGAATCTTAAGTGTCAACGTAACATCTGCAAACTTTGGACTTGCGATGAACGGCTGCCATTATTTTGAAATGTTCCGCTTTATCACAGACGAAGAAATTTCAAGCGTTCAATTCTGGGCCGACGAACAAAAGGTTCCGAACCCGAGAGGACCTCAATATGTGGACCACTCAGGACAACTGAGGGCCCTGACAAAATCTGGGAAGCGTCTTTATATTGAATTAGGCGGTGATCAGGGTCACGGTGTACAGGTTGTTTATGGTTGTAAGTTTGGCCAAATCTACGTGGATGAATTAGCAGGGTACATGCGTGCCATAAGCCGCAAAAGTGAGTTCAGAGATCTTCCAACAACTCGTTATGGAATGCCTGCTGATGAGACAATTAAGAAGATCACTCCAGCAGATGTAATAGGTCCAACTCAAAGTTTATGGAAAGCCATGCTTGAGAAACACAATTATCCTGACGGAGCAGCTGGACGTCACGCTCTAGCAGCATTGGTTGCGGCCAATGTTTCCGGAGAAAACCAAGGTTCGCTTACAAATATCGATCTTCAATTACCTCATCAAAGAGTATTTCTTTGGGCTTAGAGGAATCGAATACTTTATGCAAACCCCCGACTCTCAATCATCTTCTCCAAGTATATTAAACGAGAGTTCCTCTTGGTTTATGGATGTAATTCGTGGGGTTTCTTCACAGCTAGTTTTATTTGGTCATGGAATAAGTTTTGTTAGAATCATGCCTTATCTGCTTCCGCCCTACATCCCTTTTTTACAAAATATTGCCGTCGTTTGTTTTTTCTTTATGTCGGGATTTCTTATTTCATCATCAGTATTTAGAAAAAGAAAACAGGGGAACTATGGCTTTGGGGAGTATTGGATTGAGAGATTTTCCCGGATATATAGTGCCTTTATCCCGTGTCTATTATTCACCTTGGTTGTAGACCTAATTAGTATTCAGCTTGCTCCTGATCTTTATAGCTATTACCCGGCATTCGATCTCAAAACCTTTGTTGGCAATTTATTCATGTTTCAGGATTTTCCTTACTTTTTTAACAAACTCACTTCTTTTGGATCAAATCGTCCCTTGTGGACTTTGGGCATTGAGTGGTGGTTATACATGGCCTTTGGTTTTGCATTCCTATTTCATGCAAAAAACTGGAAGATCATTTGCTTTAAAATACTTATTTTGATCCCTCTGTTGATTGTCCCGATTCACAGTCTTCAGGGGCGTGGGAAAGGATTGACTCTGGTATGGGTCTGGGGTGCTTTAGGAAGTTTGCTTTTTAAAAAAATCCTGACAAATAAATATACAAATATAAAGACTGCTTTATTTATAGCTTTAGTAGCAACAGGACTTTCAATATCAAAATTAATGCGAACTAAGATTGCTTATGGTCCTAAAATTGGTTTTTATATTTCCTTGTCACTCCTGGCTTGGTTGGTAGTGCTTCATCTTTGGGATTTCAAACTTCCTGTAAAAGTAAAAAAGACGACTACGTTTATTGCCAGTTATTCTTTCACTCTTTATCTGATTCATTATCCCTTAATGGACTCCTTTAGAGTCGCATTGGCTAATGAGTTGTCTGCGACAAATATTTTCATTCTCTCTTTCATAGTCTGTAATCTGATTGCCTGGGTAATGGCATCTTTTACGGAACTGAAATATAAAATGATTTCTAATTTCTTCAAAACTCGATTTCTAAGGCTTCAACGTGTTAACTGAGAGAAAAGTCTATGAAATCCTAAAAGAATTTGAAGAAAAGCATTCACTATTCGATTTAATTGAAGAAGGTGTTTCACCCTGGCAAATTCTGAGATTTAGTATAGCCTGCAAGATTCAGAAACTGCCTTTGGATAAAGCCCCTATTCCCCGGGCGAAATACTGTAAAGCCTTGATTGAGGGATTGAAGTTTTGGAAGCTTTTGTCTTTAAAGGGAACCCGCTTTCTGTGTTTTAGCTATTATAGTGGATCAAGAGTTAAGACAGGCATGAAGTATGAAGATGTGTGGTTCGACTCAATTCTAGAATCAGTTAACGGCGGGAAAAAAATTATTCAAATGAATGTTGCGGGATATGAAGACCACATCGCAAACAATAAAATACCCGCAGCCTACGACATCACTCTACTAGTATTCATTTCTTCAGCTCTTGCTAAATTACTACCGATCAAATCACAAACTGATTCTTATGTAAAAATTGCAGAAGTAACAAATCGATCGTTTGTGGATGTTCCTATAACGAAAGGTCATATACAAAAGAAAGTTTCCCAGGTTGTCTGGATGTCCCGTATCTATACTATAATCCTTAAATGGATTAGACCTAGGGCTTGTTTGGTAGCTGACACAGGGGAGTTCGCACTCTTGATAGCATGTAAGAATCTGGAGATTCGTTCGATAGAGCTTCAACATGGAATTTTCTCTAGGTTTCATCCACATATACTGCCCGAAGGTCATAGGAGTAAATTCCCTCATTTGCTTTTGCCAGGATCGATCGCTGTATATGGTGAGTTTTGGAAGTCAGAGCTTAAAGGATCCGATCAGTTCGCCCATAATATAATTCATCCCATTGGTAATGCACTTCTAGAGAAGTACAGACCCGTTCATGAAAATTTTATTAAAGGTTCAGAATTATTTTCTATGGTTCTAACTACTCAAGGTCTGGACAGGCGTGAACTGATTCAGTTCTTATCAGCTTTCCTTCTGGCTTCAAAAGATAGTTTTAATCTTACTTTAAAGTTACATCCTGCCTATGATCCTGATTCATCGGTTTACGATGAACTGACAAAGGATCCTCGAATTAGAATCGTTTCGGGACTTTTCGAGCCAAATACGTTTGATCTAATTGCCAGATCAAACCTTCATTTAAGTATTGCATCAGCTTGTCATTATGATGCTTTAAGCATTGGAACTATGAGCTGTGTTTTAAATCTTCCGGGCCATGAATTAATGGATTCTTTGATAAAAGGTAAAGAAGTGTTTTATGCGGAAGATCCATTAAGCCTCTCGCATCTGGTGAGCACACTTATTAATAATCCAGAAACTAATGAAAATTCCAATAAATTCTGTAGTCCTGATTTTAAGAAGAACATTCAGGATTTGTTGTCATGAAAAAGATTATCATTCCCGATTATGGCTCAGGTAATTACGCATCTATTGTGAGGATGGTGGAGAAGGCTGGAGGTATTGCAGAGATTGTAACCAATGCCCGTCCTATTGCAGATGATGAAAAAATCATTATGGCAGGAGTGGGAGCTTTTGATAATGGTATGAAACACCTTAGCTCCCTTGGTTGGAGTGAGATACTTAGTGATGCAATTATTCGACAAAAAATTCCGGTTCTAGGGATTTGCCTTGGCATGCAATTAATGTGTATTGGAAGTGATGAAGGATCATTGCCTGGTTTGGGTTGGATTAAAGCTCATGTTAGGCACTTCAATTTTCCTGACAGTTCTCCGCTTAAAGTTCCCCATATGGGCTGGAATGAAATCATAGTTTCCAGATCTAATGATCTTTTTCCTAATACTCAGGAAGCGCAGCGGTTTTATTTCACGCATTCTTATTTCGTAGACTGCCAGAACCAAATGGATGTCCTTGCCCTATGTCACCATGGAAATCATTTTGTAGCTTCCTTCCATCATGACAATATATATGGTGTTCAGTTCCATCCGGAAAAAAGTCACCGCTTCGGACTCGCTCTGATCAGCAATTTTGTAAAAAAAATAGGGGAGGGTTAAGATGTTAAAAAATAGAGTCATTCCCTTTCTTTTGATCAAAGAAGATGGTCTCTATAAATCAAAAAAATTTAAAGATTTCCGTTACGTGGGTGATCCTATCAATGCCATCAAAATATTTAATGAAAAAGAAGTAGATGAACTTGTAGTTTTAGAGGTGGATGCCAGCCGTAATAAACGAGGTCCAAATTTTGAACTGGTTGAGCAACTTGCAGGCGAAGCCTTCATCCCTCTTTGCTATGGAGGCGGTATAACCCGTGCTGATGAGGCGAGACAGTTATTTGCTTTGGGGATTGAGAAGGTTTCTGTCCAAACCAGAGCCTTAGAAGATTTAGACCTTATCAAGGCTATTGCTAACAAACACGGCAGCTCAAGTGTTGTAGTCTCGATTGATGTAAAAAAAGACTGGCTTGGCAGGTATAGATTGTATTCTTCTGCTTCTGGCAAAAACCTTGATCTTCCCTGGGAGGAGTTCTTGCAGAAAGCCGTTCAGGCCGGGGCTGGAGAAATAGTCATTAATTCTGTTGATCAGGATGGGATGATGGCCGGGATGGATCTTGAACTTGTAAAAAAAGCTTCAACTTCCGTAAAAGTCCCCACTATTGCTGTGGGAGGGGTTGGAAAGTTGCACCACATAAGAGAAGCTATAGATGCAGGTGCAAGTGCTGTGGGTGTAGGGTCCTTTTTTGTTTTTCATGGACCTCATCAAGCCGTACTTATAACCTATCCTCAATATAATGAATTAGAAGAGTTGTTAGGACATACAGATGGAAAGAACTTATCAGGTTTGTAACCGCTGCGTAATGGATACGTCGGCGAAGTCTATTGTCTTTGATTCCAACGGTAACTGTAATTTTTGCGAAGATTTTCTTGGAAGACTGAAAAAAACCATCTGGAAGGATCAAGCCCTAAAAGATAAGGAACTAACTGAGCTGATTGCAGCCATCAAGGACGCAGGTAAGGGCAAAGCGTACGATTGCATAGTTGGTGTTTCAGGTGGTGTGGATAGCTCCTGGGTTTTAGTAAAGGCTATTGAACTCGGTCTCAGACCTCTAGCCGTTCATATGGACAATAGTTGGAATTCAGAACTGGCTCAGAATAATATCACTAATCTTGTTCGTGGACTTAAGGTTGATCTTCATACACATGTGATTGACTGGCCTGAATACAGGGGTCTCATGCAAGCCTTCTTCGATGCCGATGTCACTGATGTAGAACTTCTCTATGATAATGCTCTTCTGGGTGTAAATTATGAAACAGCATCAAAATTCGGAATCAAGTACATACTTGGTGGTACTAATCAGGCGACTGAAGGTATGAAGATGCCACCAGGATGGAACTGGTGGAAATACGATGGGAAGAATATTAAAAGCATTTCAAAGATTTTTAAGGGTCCGAAGATCAGGACATATCCGGTGGTGGGGACTTTTGATTTTGTGAAAAATACTTTTATTACTAAGATTAAATGGATTTCTTTCCCGGATTATTTTGATTTCAAGAAAGCCGATGTTTTAAAGCTACTGGTTAATAATTTTGGCTATAGGCCTTATCCTTATAAGCATTACGAATCTGTTTTTACTCGGTTTTTCCAAGGGTATCTTCTACCAACAAAATCTAAAATTGATAAAAGAAGAGTTCATCTTTCAAGTTTGATTGTTACAAATCAGATTGATAGAAGCGAAGCTTTGAAAACCTTAGAAAATATTCCCTATCCATCTGAGATGGAACTAGAAGAAGATAAAAAATATTTTCTGAAAAAGATGGGATGGAGCAAAGAGAAACTCGAAGATTATGTCGGCCGTCCTTCAAAAAACCATACGGACTATCCTTCAGAGAGACAGCTCTGGTTAAACTTACTTTCAATCTATAAAAAATTGTTTAGATAGTTAAAGCTGTTTCAGAAATTCAAATGTTTTACTTGAGATTGCTTCCCAGGATAATTTACTTGAAGCAAATGTTCTCATCTCGTCACGGTTATTGTTATAAGCAAGAAGCTCAATTAGTCCTTTAGAGATTTCATCTGGCGAAGTGTCCTTAATCTGGAAAGTAAATTGGGAGTTGAGAACGTCTGCTGATTCTCCACCAGCGATCAGAACTGGTATTCCCATAGCGAGATAATGTCTGACCTTCAGTGATTGGGCTTCTTTCATTTTCTTCTTCTCTAGCCCAAGCGGAGAAACTCCTACATCACAAGCATAAACTACCTGATCAACTTCAAGATGACTTAACCATGGTAAAATGTGAACTCTTTCTACGACTCCAGACTCTTTAGCTGTTTTCATTGTTTGTTCAGTAACAGAAGAGTTTTCACTCCCAACTAAAACAACATGAATATCTTCGGGTAGTAATTTTAAGGCAAGAAGGAGCTTTTCATGACCATGCCAGGCGCGCGTAAAACCTGCCATGACAACAAGTTTTTTATCTTGAGGAAGTTTCCAACAAGTTCTTAGTTCAGAAACTGATTCATTTGGAAGCTTAGGAATTTCAATTCCGTTGCCAGCGACCAAGCAGGGAACATCTTTGCCACCAACTTTTTTTGCATGAGTAGCAATCTCTTGAGTAACGGGAAAAAGAGCAGAAGCATTTTGAATACTCTTGGCTTCAAAAAATGGGTAGATGAATGATTTTAAATGTTTACACTGACTTTTTAGTTCATCTGCCCAAAGAGTATTCAACTCATAGGCATAGGGAATTTTCATCTTAACCAGATGTCTTGAGAAGAAAATATAGTCTAGTGGGTAAGGTCTGAAATACACCCAATCTGGTTTGGGACCGTTTGAGAGTTCTTTCACCAATCGGTTAGAAAACTGGTGAAGCATTTTCTTTGGATCAGCGGACTCAACTTCAAACATTTTGATTTTGAATGGTAGATCCTTAAAGGAATGGTTAGACTTTACGCAATATAGCTCAACCTCTATTCCAGATTTATGAGCGTGCCTGCAAATCCCAAGGACGTGCTGGATGTGCCCACCTGTGTGGGATAGGACTGTAGGTACTGCGTAGACAACTTTCATACAATCTTTTTACCTGAGAGATTCAAGGCTCGACTAGTTTTTTCTGTTTATTAACTGCTATGATTAGAGAAATATGGATTCAAAGCTAAGAATACTATGGATATTGCCGGGTGATCCGGATTCCAAAGTGAACATGATTTTTGCAAAAAAAACGCTCCCGGCCCTTGAAGCCGCAGGGTTGAAAATCTTTATCTTCCATTTAACTTCCAGAACTAATCCTATCTCTTTATTAAAGCTGTGGTTTAAAGCAAAACAGTTAATCAATGAGCAGCAACCTGATGTTATTCATGGCCAGTATGGATCGATAGCGGGACTCTTTACCTGCTTTTTAGGGGGTAAAACTGTCATTACATTTCGGGGTTCTGACGTTAATGGTGATCCAAATATCAACTTAGTCAGAACACTTTTTTCTAAATTAGCGAGTCAGTTGGCAGCAGGATTTTCAGACACTTCTATTTATGTTTCTAATCAACTTAGGTCCAAACTATTGTTCCCGGGAAGAAAAGCCATTTGTCTGGCAAGCCCCACAAATACCAAAGATTTTTATCCAATTTCAAAACTTTCAGCTCGAGAATTCCTGAACCTTCCTCTGGATGAAAAAATAATTTCTTTCATTAGTTCCGGTGGAAGAGGTGTTAAAAGACCTGAACTGGCCCGGGCGGTACGTGATAATTTGGCAGCAAAGGGCTTCAATGTTCGTTTACTGGAGATCACAGGTGTAGCACCTGTGGATGTGCCTAAATGGATCTCCGCATCCGACTGCATGCTCTTCACCAGCCTAAGAGAAGGATCACCAAACGCTGTTAGAGAAGCTCTGGCGTGCGGAGTGCCTACAGTGAGCGTAAGCGTAGGTGATGTTGAGAGATGGATAAAAACTGATCCTTTTTCCAGAGTTTCAACCACGGATTCAGCTGAAGAAATGGCGTCTCTTGTTGAAGAAGTTTGGGATTTGGCAGAACCCAGAATTATGAGGGCTGATTTAAGGGAAGTGTCTCTGGATAGCCATATCAAAACCCTGATATCAGTCTATGAAGGCTTAGTTAAATAGCGCTGCGTCGATCCCATTCAATTAAAATCCAGCTTCCCAAATTTTTACTACATTTAGTCGGGCTAAAATAATAGTATTGAGCTTCATGAATATAGAAAGTTCTACGAATCAAAACAGCCCTGAAGGATCCTCGCGATGGATTGCATCGCCGTTCTGGATTGGATTTTGGATTGTGATGGTTTTTGGAATTCTATTCCATTTAATACTTCCAATCTTTCTCCCTGAATTATTTCGTGATGGGATTACGATTTATCTAGATGATCCTCATAAATTTCACCGTCTAGCTTTGGAAGTCGCATCAGCACCCTGGTCAGAATTTACATTCACACCTGACAGTCAGTTCCCTGCAGGAATTCTGGCTTTGCTGTATAAATTAACTGGAATCCAAAAGCCGATAGTGCTTTTACCAATCCTTGGGATTATGGCCGGTTTAACTGTTAGAGGGATTGCTTCTTGTCTAAGCGTTTTAGGCGTCGAAGGCCGTTGGTGGCCATTTTTGATTGGTATTATCTTCACGGTTACTCCAACTTCGATCTCTTGGATNNACCCACATAAAGATGCCTTCATTGTTCCAGGTGTAATCCTTATAACATGGACATTTTTATCGGCGACACTTCGAAGATTTAGGTTAAGACAACTGGGAGCGTTCGTTGTTGGGTGTGTTCTCGTCTTTACCAGTAAACCTTACTTCTCAGAATTATTTTTAATTGGAAGTGTGTTGTCTCTTTTACTAGTATGGGGATCAACTTCAAATTTATCGCACAAATACGGAAGATTGGGATTTTTGCTCTTAGCTGTAGCTGTCTTTGGTTTGGTAGCTTTTTTAAAACGAGGGTATAGTGATACTGGCAAAGGTATCACTGATCAGAAGTCAGCTCCAGTTGTTAAGATTCCAGTTTCTAACTTACGACACAAGAATTTGCTAAGTAATTGGCAAACCATTCCTGGTGGGAAGCTTGTTAATGAGCCTATATTTGCATTGGCTTATACCCGAGAAAGATTTCTTCAGCAAAGATCTGGAGCCAACACAAACTTTCACCCCGAAATTCATCTAAAGAGTGCTCTAGATACAATTACCTATCTTCCCCGTGCGATTCAGCTCTCTCTCATGGAACCACTACCGTGGACGACCTCTCAAGGAGGATTGGCCAGAGTATTGCTTCTACATCTTGTTAAGTTTGAGATGCTAACGGTCTATCTTTCAATTATTTTTCTATTATTCTCTGGTAGGAAAAGTTGGACTCCTGCTGTTTTAGTATGCGTAGCCCTATCTATCCCTTTTTTGATTTCTCTGGGAATAGCCGTCCCAAATATTGGAGCCATAAATCGTTACCGTTTTCCATTTCTAATACTCATAAAGTTAGCTGGTTTAGCTGCGCTTTGGAATTCTGATCGAAATTCATGGCCTGGACGACTACTTATGTGGGTTGACCCTCCTCGAATTTTCAGACAGAAAAAGAAAGTCATGTTTCTCGTTCCTGACGATGAAACTTTCGTTATTCAGAGACTGGTAATGGCTCAGGGAATCCAGAAATCTGGATATGATGTTCATGTTGCCTGTCCGGACTTAGGTCATGCCCAGAAAATTCGTGACCTAGGGTTTACTTTTCATCGCCTTGATCTTAATAGAGGGGGCTTGAATCCATTTGCTGACTTCAAACCATTTATTCAATTAGTTTTATTTTTAGCAAAAGAGAGACCTGATATTCTTCATAACGTATCTATCAAACCCGTTATATATGGTGCAACTGCGGGAACTATTGTTGGGTTAAAGAAGATTGTATGTTTAATTAATGGGCTCGGTTACGCTTTTGAGGCTAAAAGCCTTAAAGGTAAAATTGTTCAATTGGTGGCGAAAGCCCTCTATCGAAATGCATTAGCTCTTCCTGGAACCAGGGTTATCTTCCAAAATCCTGATGATCAGGCATTCTTTATTAAAAATAAATTAGTAGATTCCAATAAAACAATTCTCATCCCTGGATCAGGGGTCAATATGGTGAAATTTGCTCCGCAACCACAGCCTCAGAATCAAGTGCCTGTAGTACTATTTGTGGGCCGTGTTCTCTGGAGTAAAGGTATTGACGAATTAGTTATCGCTGTAAAAAAATTAAGAACTGAAAATATCCATTTCACTTTAAGAATCGTTGGACAACCTGACGAAAGAAACCCCGAAACAGTTCCCCGAGAATATTTAGAGAAACTTCATAACGAGGGTGTCGTCGAATGGTTAGGAAGACAAAGTGATATGCCAAGGTTCTATCGTGAAGCTGACATTATTGTGTTACCTCAGCAAAACCGTGAAGGCATGCCATTGACTCTACTCGAGGCTGCCTCCTCTGGTCGTGCTGTTATCTCAACTAACGTTCCTGGGTGCAGAGAGGTAGTTGTAGATGGAGTTAATGGAATTCTTGTTCCACCTAAGGATTCAGTAGCTTTAACGGCAGCTATTAAGCGACTTCTTCTCGATCCTGAACTGCGAAAAAAAATGGGTGAGGCGGGGTCTAAATTTGTGTCAGGAAAGTTTTCATCGGATATTATTCAGGCGAGGCTTATTGATGTTTATGAATCATTGCTTGCAGACGACGTTCGGGCAGTACCAGTAACAATCTAAAAAAGTTTATACTTTTTATATCCCCAGTAAGCATATGATACGAAATATCTCAATGAATCAATGAAACCAATTTTTAGATGCTGACGATAAATGTTCCACTGACCATAAGCCTTTTTAAGCTTGTTTGAAGAAAGAGATTCTCCATTGCCTACCCGGTATCGGGTAAGTGGTAGGTCTGAAGCTCGATAAGCTTTTGAACAATTATTTTTTAGAATTTCCAACCAGAAAACGTAATCCTGTCCACGTCTAAGCTCAGCCTTCATCCGCACATTACCAACAATAGATCTCTTCATTATTGTTGTAGAAGTACAAATGCTGCAAGTTTTAAGTAAATCATCAAAAGTGATTTCTTTAGGAGTCTTAATGATGTCTTTACCGATGTCCCCAGATTGTTTCATTTTGATATAGTTGCCGTAGCACATATCCCAACTGTTCTCGATCATTCGGGTTAAAAAAAGTTCTACTTTGTTAGATTCCCAATAATCATCGACGTCAAGAAATGCAATGAATTCGCCTGAAGAAGCTTCTATTCCACAGTTGCGAGCTGTGGCAGCGCCCATATTTTGTTCGAACAAAATTGTTTTTATTCTTGGATCCTGCGCAGAGATACTTTTTATAATTTCACGACTTCCATCTTCAGAATTATCGTCAACTATAATCCATTCCCATTCAGAATAAGTCTGAGACTTGATTGAAGTATAGGTTTCCAGAATATGCGATCGTCCATTGAAATTAGGAGTAATAATTGAAATTTTGGGCAAGTTTTGCATTGAGGTTAGATTCTATACAAGAAATTTCATTTCGGAAGAATAAAATAATGATGATTATTTTAGTTAATGAGAGAGGATGCAATGCGCAAGCATAAGAACGTTGCTGAATTTCCATGTACATAGACGGAGTTTCGAGGGAATTAATGTTCCTTCCAAATAAAAAGATGCTAAAATCCACCCCATGCTAAGCTACATTTACCCCTTATTAACCGCCGCAGCGATCACTGCATTTGCTATCCCAAGCATCATCAAAGTCTCCGAGATTAAACATCTCTTTGACGTGCCTGATGAGCGCAAGCATCACATTAAAAGCACGCCGACCTTAGGGGGCATGGCCATCTTCGCGGGCATACTTTTCTCCGTCACATTTTGGACCGATCAGGTTCAAATCGTTGAGCTCCAGTATATTATCTCAAGTCTCATTATCTTATTCTTCCTTGGTATCAAAGATGACATCGTTAATCTCAGGGCGTGGAAGAAGCTCATTGGACAAATCATTGCGGCTATCATTCTGGTTCACATGGCCAAAATTCGCCTGACAACTTTTTATGGAATGTTTGGAGTCAAAGATCTTCCAATGTGGTTTAGCTACTGCTTTAGTATCTTTACGGTGGTGGTGATAACAAATGCATTTAATCTCATCGACGGCATTGATGGTTTGGCAGGAAGTCTGGGGATCGTGGGCGCAACTACTTTTGGTCTCTGGTACTACTTTCTCGGAATGACTCAGTATACGATTCTCTCGAGCGCACTGGTGGGCTCACTTCTGGCCTTCCTCTGGTATAACCGCACTCCGGCAAGAATTTTCATGGGTGATACAGGATCCATGATCATTGGCTTTATCATGGCCCTTATGGCGATCAAGTTTATCGAAACTGTCCGCTTTCTGCCACGGGACCACGATTATAAAATCCTCTCGGTGCCAGTTTTCACATGTACTATTTTGATGATTCCGCTCTTTGATACTCTAAGGGTTTTTCTCATCCGAATGTCTCAGGGAAAATCTCCCTTTCACCCGGACCGCAATCACATCCATCATATTTTGATTGATTTGGGATTTAGTCATCTGAGAGCGACAGCAAGCCTGGTCACTTTTAATATTTGTATGATTGTTTTAATCTTCTTCCTTCAGGAACTTAAAGGAGAGATTCTTTTGACGATTCTTTTAGTTGTTCCAACAATCGTCGTGACACTACTTTCTGCCTTGAGATCTAAACGCAAGGCCCTTAATTCTTCTTTGTAAGAATTCGCACCGGAAAGGCGATGCTTTTAAAGAAGGCCAGAAAAGTGGTTTTCACCAACGGTTCAAAGAAGGACATAATGAAGTTTGCTAAAAAATGTGAAACGAAATAGGCCCCGATAATTTTTGGCATTGTCAGCTCAGATTTCAAGTAAACCAGCTCTGCAGTAAAAATCAATAAACTAAGACAGAAAAGTGAAATCCAAACCTTGATTTTGCCTTCGATGGTAAAAATCTTAACTCTCGAAATATTAAAGAAAAAGATCAGGGCGGCAAAAGAGAGTGTATTTAAAACAGTTTCTGCCCCTGCATATTTCGCTCCATACAGAAGGGAGATCACATAGGGTGAAGTCACATGCACTCCAAGAACTAATCCCAGGCCAAGCCAGATGCAAGACTCCATCAGAAAACGACTTCGCTCCTGGTAAAGGGCCTCATTCTCCCGCTTATTCCTCACCATAATGGGATAAATAACGGTGCAGATAGAAGAAGGAACAAACATCCATAGATCAATGAGAGTGAAAGAAACGGAGAAGAAGCCCAAAAGCTTTTCATCGCCCATCTCTTCTAAAAAATAGTAGGGGATCCTCTGCTCAAGCATGGTTAAAAAGAGAACCAGAAAAAGTGGCCAGCTCTTGGCAAAAAGATCTTTTTTATATGAAGAGAGTGAAAAATCTGGCCTAAATTTGTGGTGCCTTACATAGCTCAGGAAAATGTAGCTTTTGTGGATGAGCTCATCCAGGTAGTAACTTAAAACAAAATAAATAAGCTTAAATTTAAGTAAACAGCCCAGGATCCTTCCGGCCGTGCCGGTTAAGTAGGCCGAGGTCCGGGCCATAAATATTGTTCTGGTGTTGAGCTCACTTAAAAAGGGGAGCTCAAAAACATAGAAGACGTTGATAAAAAGAAAAAAACTGTAAATACCAATATAGGTAAAAAGCTCGAAGTTATTCTCATACATAAGCATGAAGTTAAAAGCATTCAAGACAAGAAAACCCACGGCGGCACCGATTAAGCGGTAACCAAAGATATCATTTACTATCTCTTCTCTTGAAGATTCCTGGTCTACAAGATCTTTTGTGACCACATCATCAATTCCCAAAAGGACAAAAGGGATAAATGCCAGACCAAAGTTAAGAACATAGCTTAGCTTGCCGTAACCTTCCGGAGTGAGGTACCGGGCCACAAGTGCGTGCACAAATAGACCAATAAAAATTTTAATCAGCTTTTCGGAACTCAAAAAGGCGATACCCTTAATAGCTTTTTGAAAAAGGGCCTTGGTCTGAAAGCGGTTATAAAAAGATTTAATCATGATTGTTTTCCAACCATAACTGAAACATCAGGACACTCCAAAGCTGGGCCTGCCAGTTTCGGACCCCGCTTTGATGCTCATCCCATTTTTTCTTGATGATGTTGTAGTTAAGATACCCTTGTTGATTGATCCTGGATTCTTGCAACAGACTTAAGGCCCAGTCCTTTAATTCGTTACGAAGCCAGCTATCCACCGGGGTTCCGAAACCTTTTTTTGGCCGGTCGATGAGCTCTTTCGGAACGTAACGGTAGAGGACATCTTTAAGAATTTTTTTCCCTTCTCCTTTATGAATTTTATAATCCAAAGGAAGGCTCCAGGCATACTCTACAACAGAGGGATCAAGAAAGGGCACTCGTGATTCAAGGCTAACCTTCATCCCCGCACGGTCAACTTTGACCAGAATATCATCTGGTAGATAAGTTTTTGTATCCAGAAACATCATTTTTTCTTGAAATGATCCTAGGTTTGAATTGAAGTTATAAGCACTTGGTTTATCGGAACCGAGGACAGGATTTTCTTCATCCTGCCAAAAAGAAATGAGTTTTAGATAAATATCTTTTTTATTTTTTGTATCTACAAGCTGGGCCAGCTTATGGATTTTATCTCCGCGCACAGGAGCAATTTTATCCCAAACGCCGGGTGGAATCTTTGTCATCCCTGAGGCGAGAAGAGACTTCGCCGCTCTGGGAGCTAGCTTCAGCGCCTGGTGAGCTTTGGCGGCCATGAAGTATCTGCCATATCCTCCAAAAACTTCATCCCCGGCATCTCCACTCAATGAGACGGTTACATGCTGGCGGGTTAACTTGGCCAACAGCTATGTAGGTATTTGCGATACATCGGCAAAAGGCTCATCATAAATTTCTGGAAGTTTAGGAATAAGATCCAGCGCATCTTGTGGTTTGACATAAAACTCTGTGTGATCAGTTTTAAGATGGGCCGCCACTTCTTTTGCGTATCCTGCTTCGTTAAAGTTTTCCTCGTGAAAGCCAATGGTAAAGGTTTTTACAGGTCTCGCAGACTGGGCCTGCATGAGGGCCACAACAAGGGAAGAATCCACTCCTCCAGAGAGAAAGGCGCCTAGTGGTACGTCTGAAACCATTTGCATTTTTACTGCTGAGAGAAGCTTCTTTTCAAGTTCTCCAGAGGCTTCTTGAAAAGATCCTTTAAAAGGCTGCTGAACTTTTAAGTCCCAATAGCATGTCTCTCTAAATTGCAGATTATCAACTTTAACTTCTAAATAGTGACCAGGTTTTAATTTGAAGATGGATTCATAAATCGATTGTGGAGCAGGTACATAGTTGTATTTAAAATAGGACTTTAGAGATGATCGTGAAATTTTAGGATTAAAATCGGGATGGGGTTTGAAAGATTTTAATTCTGACCCAAAGAAAAAGGTTCCATTGAGTTCACCGTAATAAACAGGCTTCTCTCCAAAACGGTCGCGACCTAGATATAAAACATTTTCTGTGTGATGTAGCAGAGCAAAGCCAAACATTCCTGTGGCCTTCTTTAATGTCGCTTCAACTCCCCATTCCGAAAACGCTTCAAGGAGAATCTCAGTATCCGATGTTCCTCGCCAGTTGCGCTTGAGTTCAGATTTTAGCTGAGGAAAGTTATAGATCTCTCCATTAAAAATGATAGTCCATTTTCCATCGTGAGAAGTCATGGGTTGCCGGCCAGTTTCACTTAAATCTAAAATTGAGAGTCGGCGGTGAGCGAAATGAACTTTATCTTTTAAGATAATACTCTCACCAGCGTCAGGACCACGGTGAATAATGCGATTATTCATCTCTGTGAGAATCGTCGGGTTATTCTGTCCAATGAATCCAGTGAATCCGCACATATTACGATCCTAAATAAGCAGAGAATTTTCCTGCTACACTTTCAATTGAATAATCTTTTTCTAATCTCGCTTTTAGAAGCAGGTTTTTCTTAAGCCTCTCCTGCGCAGTTAGCTTAAGAATGCCCTCAATTTTTTCTTTGAGATTTTTTTGATCCCCGATAGGAGTTATAAGCTCGGATGAGCCTAAAATAATCTGAGCATCACCCACGTCCGAGGAGACGGGCACTGCACCTGCCAGAGCGGCTTCCACAAGGACGTTAGGAAAGGCCTCGCCCCACGAGGAGAAAAGAACGAAGAGATCCATTTTAAAGTAATAGGGGTAGACATCAGTTTGCTCGCCCTTGAATTCAAAACGATCTTTTAGTGAGTCGGGGATGAGGCGAGTCAGTTCGCTATTACTGGCCTCCATTCCTTTTCCAACCAATAAAAAATGAAGTTCAGGGTGAGTGGCAGCAAGGTTGACAAAAACTTCCAGCATCTGTTTTTGATTTTTCATGGGATGGAATCTGCCAACATGGCCAATGGTCACAGATGAATTTTGTGTGCGAGAAAGCTTATTGAAATTTTCTAAATCAAATCCATTCGGAACATAATTTAGGGCTTCACTACTAAAACCATGATCTCTGTGCTGCTTTAGTGAGAGATGTGAGTTGAAAAGAATGTTATCCGGATAAAAGGAGAACAAGGCATTGAGCCTTATTACCCATCTTGTAAGAGTTTTTTCCTGGCCCAAACTGTAAAGGCTGTGACGGATATTCCAAATGAGTTTTGCCTGAGGTTTAATCATTAACCTGATTACCAATGCAATAAGGTTAGCGTGGTACATCCAGCCCCAAACTGAGCGAACATCCTGACCGAAAAGGAGCGTAAAAAACTTAAAGGCATTCCAGGGTTTTTTGAAGAGATTCAAATCATAAACAGGAATACCTAAATCACGGATCTTTTGACTAAACTGTCCCTCAGAAGTCAGGTTAAAAACTATGAATTCCTGAGGACGATTCCAGGTACTTAAAAGTCTGTGCAAAATTCTCTCTGCACCACCGGAACCTAAGGATGTTGATATGATGACGTTTTTCAAAAAAACTCCGCTAAACCTAGACAATATTTGATAACTATATAAAACTTTNNTCAAATAAAATAAATAGGATCTCATCAATGGAATTTAAACCTCATGACATCGTCTGGACTCCTGAAAGTACTTCGCGGTTTTGGGGCTATATCAATAGCAACTCTAGTTTAAATGACATTTACTTTGCTAAATCTGTGGGACAGTCAGTCGTATCCTTACTGGCGGCCAAAACCCCTTTGGAAAACAAGTCAATTTTGGATTTTGGGTGTGGCCCGGGCTATCTGTTTAAGCACTTGAATAAAACTCTTAAAAATTTCAGCTATTTTGGATTGGATTTTTCATCTGACTCTGTGGAACGGCTTAAAGAATCTTTTAAATCTGAGAAAAACTTTAAAGATGCTTTTTTTGTGAGCAGCTACCCAACGAGCATCAAACAAACTTTCGATGTTATCATTTGTTGCGAAGTTCTTGAGCATTTGAACAACCAGGGCCTTTCGGAAATAACGGCTGAATTTAAGCGTCTTCTTCCCAAAGGTGGCACACTCTTTATCACAGTTCCCAATGACGAAGATTTAACTAAATCTAAAGTAATGTGTCCGGACTGTGGCGTGGTTTTTCATAAATGGCAGCATCAGCGCACTTGGAATAAATCTACGATTACAAGTCATTTTGAGGCCAACGGCTTTACGACTGTCGCAGTTCTGGAAAAAAACTTTTATTCAAATCCGCTTAAAACGACAGCTTCTGAGCTGGTAAAAGACGCTCTGAAAATGAAGCGCAAAAATCTAGTTTGGATGGGAACTCTTAATTAGTCTTAAGGAAGCTACCCCACTCAACCCATACACCGCCATAATCATCGAAGCATTATTCGCATCCAGCGTCACCTCAAACTGACTGGCCACTACAAAGGCCACTCCAAACGGTACTGTTAAGGCCGCAACTAAACCACCGCTTCTGAAACATTCAAAGGCCCAGGTAATGACCCAGCCCAAAAATAGAAACAAACCGATGAGGCCTGTACCTGCACCAATTTCTAAAAAAAGGTTGTGAGCATGAGCATCGTCATAATCTTTAGCTGGAAGATCGTAGCTGTTTTTAATTCGTTTAAGTTGAGAATGAAAATTAGACAATCCCCATCCCAACAGTGGCTTCTCTTTTATAGCGATGACGGCCGCTTGCCATTGGCTTGAGCGGATCTGATCTGAGCCGTTCCCTTTAGTGGATAAGATACGAAACCGGTCATTAGTCGAGCTTCCAAAAAGATAAAAACTCCCCAAGATTAACAGAATCAAGCTCGAAGCAATTCCACCAACAATGGCGAGCTTGGGTCTATAAAAATAGAGAACGAAAGGCAGACCACATAAAAAACCTAACAAGGCTCCGCGGGTAAAGGTGAGAAACATTCCCGTAAAGCCGATCACAAGGGCACTTAAAAGAAGTTTAGAGTTGAAATAATCTTTGAATTTTTCTTTATGCAAGTAAGCACTCAATAAAGAAAGAAGAAACATTGAAGAGCCGTAGCCGTATCTCATGGTTTCAGTCAGCGGGCGAGCGCGGTTGTCATTGTGATAAACGAAGGCTCCTAGAATATACCTACTGATGGCATAGATACCGGCGACAAGGATACTAACTAAAAACGTCTGAATGATTATCTTTTTAGTTTTAAGACTTGCTTGATTTAACCAATACCGAAAAACAAAAATGCTGGTGACGCCATAAAGAAAGTACTTTAAGCGACCAAAGTTTTTTGAAGGCTTTGGAATAAGTTCAACATTTAAAATCGTCGCGGTCAAAGCAACGACGGTGAAGGCCAAAAGCCAGTAAGCACTCTTGGGAAGGTTTATGTTTTTATCTTTGAAGGCAAGAAAAGTGAAGTAAGCGGCCGCAATGGTAAATAAAACCTGGTAGGCCGACAAGATCGTGACAGAGGTCAGAATTCCGGCGGCCAGAAAAAACAATGCAGCTGATGTGACTTTAATCATCCTGGAAGTGTACTCACATCTCCAAAAGGTGTCAGGTACCTTTTGGAAACATCCTAGCTTCTTAACAGCACTTTAATTTAAGCAATGCTGCAATCGCAGAATGATTTTGTAGACTTAGGGATTTCTTAATTGGCCTGGTTTTTTCAGTAGGCTAATCAAAGATCACAATTTGTGATC
>DLGL01000109.1:0-4878 GCA_002482685.1 Bacteriovoracaceae bacterium UBA7695
ACCACCATTAAGAGTTAAGATCCCAAACATTTCAAATAGTTAAGGGCCTCAATTGAGGCCCTTACTTTTTTATTCGATCTCAATGTCACAAAAATGTCACACTTCATCCCGTTTCCATCAAACTACCTTCAACTTCTTGGATTGGTTTTCTTTAATTGAGAGGCCATGGTTTGCGCCAATCTCTTCAATCTCCCTACCCAGGACGTGAACATATCTCATAGTCGTTTTAAGGTCTTTGTGGCCTGCCATTTTCTGGACTGTAGGAAGGTTAATTCCGTTTCTAACCCACATTGAAATCGCGGTATGCCTGAGATCATGGAAGCGGATTGGCCGGAGTCCTGACTGCTTTAAATCTGCATCAAAGACTCTGTTCCTGAAATTATTGTGATCTATACAAGTTAAAGCATAGTTCACAAAAAGTGTTCTTTCAGGGGTCTGATCTATAAGTTCATCTTTAAGTAGATAAATGATTTCATCTTTTAACCCTGAACTATAAGGAACAAACCTAGAGTCTTTTCCTTTCGTTGGAGAGAAGCGTGATCCGCCTAGAGCTTGTCTTGAAATCTTAATCTTAGTACCTGATTCAGGTAGATCTTTGATTTTTAAACCCCAAAGCTCGTTAGCTCTAACTCCGGTCTCAAGTGCAAAGAGATAAGCGAGATAAATCCATCTTTTTTCTGAACCTCTAGGATACTTGCGATTAGCAAAACTTAGAAAAGTGTAAACTTCATCAGAATCCCAGAACTCCATTTCTTCATAAATCTCCTTAACTTTTTCATAACCTTTCGTAGGATCAAAACTAATCCGTTTTGAAACGACCGAGAAATTAACAACTCTGGAGATAATTTCAGTATAACGATTCTGTGTTGAGCTTGATAAGCCTTCTTTCTTTAAAGCTTTTCTAAAAGCAGTGAGTAGATCAGGAGTGAAGTTTGAAATTGGTCGATTACCAAATGATTCTTTAATTCTCTTCAAGGCTGGTCTAACTGCTCGTAAATAGCCTTCTGTAAACTCATCTTTTTTTGATTCTAGCCAATGATCAGCTTCTTTGTTGAAAGTTGTAGCTTCAATATCAAAGAGAGCTTTAGCAGGTCCTGAGGATAACATTTCTTTTTTTCTATCTTTGATAGAATCAAAAAAATCCTGAGCATCTACTTTTCTTTCAAAGCGCCTTCTAATCTGTCCTTTAGAACCCAGGGTTCTAATAACGACTTCATAGCGTAACTCTTTGTTGGGTAAAATAATTTTTCTTATCGACATCTATTCTCCTTTTTTAAAAGGAGAATTCCGGGAATATATCCAGATTTTTAAGATATCTTTTCGGATAAAGAGTCCACCTGATATTTTAGTGAACAATTCTGGAGGTACTTTATTCTTTCTCGTCTTGCCTCTGTATTGCCAGTCGTAGATAGTTTTTAATTTTCTGTTTAAAAATACTGCGGCGGTTTGAGGTGGTATTAAATCGGGCAAATTTTCAAAGAGCTTATTTCCACAACCATTGATTGAATGATTCTGTAATTCCATTTTACCTCTTTCGGAGTTCTCCCTCAAGAAATATGCGATTTCCCTTGGGAGACGTAAGTACCTAAATTTTTGGCCTTATCAAAAAATGGAGCGCAATCTTTAGATTCGAATCATACAGCTAAGGTAGCGGATGCCTCTTTAGGGCCCCGCTTCTTGTCTTTGTTAAACTTGGCGGCATTCTCTCTAAGAAATTTTCGAACTTCCTCTGGAAGTTCATTTTTTGTTTCTGAAATCTTGAGAAGATCATTTAGAACCTTACGATCATCAAAATGTTTCATCCTTAAAATTTTAATATCTTCGTTAGTTATGAATTTCTTTAAGTTTAAAAACACATACATAGCAAGATCAGATTTTGATACTGAACCTGTATCAAAATCTTCGTTCACTTTTTCCATCATCTCCTCAAGTTTCAGATTCGATTCTTTATCTATTACGATTCTGTATTGTTCTTTTTTGTTTTCGTTTTCTTTATTCCCCATCTCCCCNNGTTCCCGTTCCCGTTCCCGTTTTAATTATTTTATTTTCCTTCTCCATATCCCCTATTCCTTTTCCCATATCCGCCTTATTTAGTCCCTAGTCCATGACCCCTTTCACACAACTCGTTGGGTGGGAGGGGTCATGGACGATCAAGGGACGTTAAGAATAAGGCGGAGGTGGGAACCTCTTGTTTTTGATGAAGATATTTACCATCTCAATGACTCAATCAATTTTAAGAAGTGTTCGTCTCGGAGATGCCAAGACGAACACTTCAATGTTTAGAGTTTCTGGGCCAATTCTTTGATGCTTTTACCCTTATTGAGCCCCGTAATAGTTGCGCTAGCAGGACTCTTTTTCCATTCCTCAACGCTTATAAATCCAATTCGAGAAGCCAAATTCCCATCTCCTATGAAGCGAATTGCCCGCCTTATCCTTTTTTCAATTACTGCGTCTTCCACAATGAAGAGAATAAAAGCAAATTCACTTGATTCACCAAGTGCCTTTATTGCCTTGTTGTAGCGCCAGTTAGTTTTCCCAGTTCTTTCATATTCGATGGCCACAATCACTGAGGAGACACTTCCTTCAAGTTTTATAACGCCATCAGGATATTTTGCTCCACCTTCTTTCACATTGAGTTTGAAGATTGTCGAGTTCAGTCCCTTTAGTTCTCTTTCAGTCATCCATCGCGAACAAAGAGATAAGCGCTCTAGCTTCCACAGACCTTGGGCTACTGTTTCATCATGTTTAATGAATTGAGGTTGCACCCAAAAAACAGTTCGCCAATTCTGCCCCTGGGCCATCTCTCGTCCACGACTTCCAATAACGAAAGTATCAACAAGGGAATCACAGGGGTGAGGCCTAAAAACTCCATTTTTAACTAACAGACGGAGTTGCTTTTGCTTCCACCTCAGACTTCCTTTACTGAAAAGTTCACTCCAAGTTCCACGTGTGATCACGCCAACTTTAGTAACGTAACGCACGGCCTGAAAAACAAGTGAAGATACTTTCCTACCGTTTCGATACTTCATTAAGGAGCCTCCCATCTAGTGGGCTCTGTGATTACATATTCATAATGACCCTCAATAAAACGATTTCCCGCAATCTTACTTTCTACCCAAACTGCTTCAACCTTAGGTTCCTGAAGTGAAGGAGCGGATTTCGCCGTACCAGATTTCCTCCCCGCTTCTTTACCTTTTAAGTAAGCCAGTTCCTTATCCCTATCACTACTTTCATGAATAGCAGCACCTGTGAATCCTCCGGCAAGTGCACCAAGTCCGGCACCGATGATTACATTGCGCGTACGATATTGGCCGTTCTTGCCAGGATCAACGATGCCCCCCAATGCTGCTCCAGTCCCTGCGCCAATCGCAGCACCGAGGCCTGCAGACTTTCCCATGGATGAACATCCTGTTTGAAGTAAAAATGCTAATAGACTCACCATTAAAATAATTTGTTTTTTTACGTTTTTAAATTCCATGCTTTCTCCTGATTGTTTAAGCTGCGTTTTCAAGAGTGTCATTCGCTTGTTCTGTCGATTTTTCACTTTTGGTGTCTTCAAATTTTTCGTCTAAAAGCGGCATCAAGCTTTTAGCAATCTCTGGAATGGGCCTTGGTTCAAGATCATCAGTCTTACTGAATTTGATTCTTACGGTTTTAGAACCACGCTCATGTGGTAAGATCATAATGGCTTCGCCTACTCCTAAATCTCTCTTAAAGACATTAGGATGAACCGCGAACTCTTCAACATCTCGGGCAGAAACGTCACCACTTTTGCTGACACCTAAGACGCTCTTCTTCTGTCTCTCGGTGAATTTGGTTGTCGCCAGAGTTCCAATAACCTTAGAGAAGTATTCAGCAGAATCCGGGTCATTTCCTCGCATGAATACTTTAATATTGGCATTCGTTAAGATCGAATTTGCTACTGGCTCCCCAAGAACTGAAATGTCACCTAAAGCTTGGTGAGCGAAGACGATACCAACATTTGCTGATCTCGATTTATTCAAAATAGTGACAAACCCCTCATAGAGGTATTCCGAGAAGTCATCTAGGAATACGCTGAAAAACTTTTTCTCTTCGCCTTGAGCGAGTCTGTGACGATTCGCCACAGCCGCTTGCAGTGATTGAAGTACAAGTTTTCCTGTTGCTTTACCCAAGAAAG
Organism: Bacteriovoracaceae bacterium UBA7695; assembly: GCA_002482685.1. Classification (GTDB taxonomy): domain Bacteria; phylum Bdellovibrionota; class Bacteriovoracia; order Bacteriovoracales; family Bacteriovoracaceae; genus Peredibacter. Next base: position 4,160 of record DLGL01000109.1, read on the forward strand.
GTGAAAGCAATACAGGCAACTGAAAGTAAACGATCTGGTTTTTTACCAGCGCTTCGTCAATTGTTATGGCATTCTTCTCGGGATTAAAGAGCTTGGCATTTTCACCAAAAGCAAAGTGACCAATCGATGAAAGAAGTCCACTCGTTCTTTCTTCTCTGTCTTTTGGTTGCATTTCACAAAATGTTACATACCAACGTCTTACTTCTGGGTCTTGCACCTCTCCAACCATTTTTTCCATAACTCTAGGACGAGAAATCGCCTGATGAAGTCGCTGGAAGGTTGGAATCGTATTAGACGCTTCAAAAATACGCATAACCTGACTCATTACTTCGTACTGAAGTGAACGGTAGTAAGGGTTTTCAAAGTCAAAAGAGTTAAAGACTCTTTCAGTAATTTCTTCCGCAGACCCACCGAGCAACGGATTAAACTGAAAAGACTGCTCTCGGCGACTTAAGCTAAACAGTTTAAAATGCTCCTCACGCCCTGCTAGTTTTGTGTACGCCCAGAGCTTATCAATCAGAGAATTGTCGGCCTTCCCATCGATCAGGAGAAGACCTTTCCCCGAATGAATGTCTTGAATTGCCCAAGGTAAAATGACACTTTCTGTTTTACCAGCGTTTGTCGTTCCAATGACCTGAGTGTGCATAGCTCTTTGACGAGGCTTTACCCAAATTTCTTCACCTTCATTTGTGGTTCCACAATAGACAGAATCCTTATCG
>DLGL01000109.1:4933-13172 GCA_002482685.1 Bacteriovoracaceae bacterium UBA7695
TGAATCTTCTTCCAAAGAATCCTGCTAAGGGGAATTAAGGCCAAGAGTAGAAGCGTCACCACTAAAGCAAAGTGTCGAGGAGTTTGCATCCAGCCCCATAAACGCTCAAGCCCTTTCATAATAAAGAATATTATTAATCCACCAATAACTATTCTCTCAGCACCTGAAAATGGTTCGCCCTTATCTTCCATAGGTTGCACCCGCATCTCTGAAAGTGAATGGTTGATTGAGGACGGCGATTGTCTCTGAACCATTTTCTAAGTCTATCCACTTACGCTCTTTTTGAAGGTCTTCACCCATAGAGTTGGCCCTGTCAGTTGCAGTCTGCGCGATGGCATTACGAAGTCCATTAGTATTACCACCTTGATTTGCTCCAAATGCTCCCGTATTCATCGAGCCAGCAGCATAAGCTCCCACAAAACGAGTGAGTGTTTGCCCTACAGCGTTTTTTATTCCTTCAGAATGAATATTGCCGCCTACGCCAACTTGTCCGTCACGTCCAATACCGATAGCAGAGAACGGCCTTTCTCTTCCATCCGGTAAGATGATAGATCGCCAAGAAACCGTGGCCCGTTCAGATTCTTCATCAAAGGAAGCATCCCCAAGAACTTTTGATCCACTTGAAATAGCAACACCTCCTTCAGTAGAAACATCGCTACAGACAATACCGACAACTGGCATCCCTTGGTTTGCAATGGTTGCTTTCCCTGACAGGCGAATCTTAATCCTCGTTCCAGCAGATAGCTGAGTTCGAGTGTCTGAACCTCCACGACTCAAGATCATAGAAGCGCTGCGATCTTGGCCGGCATTTCCTCAACCACCTGATCCTGTAGGCGTACTTGGTTTGTAGAGATAATCAAGCGAACCGTGGACTTGTTGAACATTCGCTTGAGACTCCTGAAGCTGCCTGATCGTTTCTTGGGTTGGATCGTTTTCAGCTTGTTTAATTTGAGCAAGACTTCCTTTCTCGGCCTTCTCGTGAAATGTTTCTTGGTCAGGTTCAGAACTCGGCGCCACCATAATTCCAAGAATGACCATACCGACAAGAGAGATGGCCCAGGTTTGCACCTTCGTCCAATTTACCTCGCGCTTTGTAGTGAAAGGTTTAGGCCCTTCCAGGAAATAATTCTTTAGTCCTTCCAAATGCACCCCCATTATTACCTCTTCCATGAATTGACCTTCTGGATTGTGAGATAAGAGATTTTTGACTTCCTCAATTCGAGTCGCATGGGTTCAGATGTATTTAAGTCTGCTTCGCGGATCTGCAAGATACCCAAAATCCCACGTTGCGGGGAAGCATCAAGCGCAGACAAAAGAAGGTTTTGAATTGGACGAGTTTCACCATCTTGAGTCACCCAAAGCCACTCAGGTTTAAAAACCTCCTTTTTTTTGGATGAAACTAAAAACTCCACGAGCAATATTCCATCTTTTGCTCGTCCAAGTCGTTTTACAAAGAGTTGAAGGGATTCATTTCGTAGGGTGTTCTTAAAATGTATCCACTTGATCCCTGATTCAGGGCTGGATTTAGTGGCATTTTTTTCTTTTGGATTATCAAGATAAACCACATAGTCTGCTATGGCCTCTTGACCAGATACAAGCTCTACATTGTACCTTTTCCAATCAGTGTAAATATAGAGATTGCTCTTTGCTCCTCCTGAGAGTGGCTTGATCGTAATGGCCTGATCGAGATACTCGACCTTGAAGGCATCTTGATCTCCAACTACTACGCTATTGGGTCGGTCCGGCACTTGAATGATCGTAGCAATTCCTATGCTTGTTCGGACAGTAACGATCTGATCACCTTGGACCGGAACTCGGCGTACTCTTTGAGAGGCATTTGAATTCAAGGTCAAAAGAGAAAACGCTAAAAGGATTAAAATTTTTGTCTTCATAATTCTCCATTGGGTTGTTGGGGAGAATCAATTGGACTCGCAAATGGTCTTTCTTAAATCTATTCCTCTCGCTCTTTTGATATATACAGGCCCCATGGATTTTTAACTGACCGCGGACCAGTTTCAAAAGTGAGTTCAAGCTTCATATTACCTGCTGCTGTCAATCCTTGGATTGAAGTGACTCGATCTCCAGTTATAAAAGCTGTGCCTTTCTTTAGATCAACATCAATCCTATCTGGGTAGACTCTTTGAGTGACGATTTTCTCAATCGAAAACTTAGAAACATTTGCTACGGCCATTTGAAAAGCTCTCAAGGCTTTTGGAGTTATAAAATCTTCAGAATCTTTGAGTTTCTTAACAACATCTTCTGGACCCCACTGATATCGCTTTCCCAGATAGTATTTTACCCCTTCTCGAATCTGATCTTCAGCTTTAGGAAGAGACGTCTGGGGCACTGTGTACCCTGTTGAATCCAAAGTGATTACGGGTAAATCTTTTGAGACAAGATTCATAATAACTAGGGTTAGAAGAATGGCTATTATTACTGCACCTACAGAGAAAAGTTTCAAAAACTGAACTGAGTGCTTTAAATCCCCGATCATTTTAGGAAATGAAGTCATTTTAAGTTTTGTTGAATTGTTATCTTGCATGAATTGGACTCCTTACCGAATATTTTTTCGGTTGAACTTACCATTTGGATTGAAGGCCTTATCAACTTGATTACTTACAAAGCTCTTAGGATCATTAACAAATGCTCTTGAAGTTCTGATAGACGCTGCTGCTTTTCCTGGTCCAGCTGCCATTGCCGCAACTGCTGCCGCCCCAATTGAAGAGGACATGGACTGTAAACCGCTTCCTACAATAGATTTCACCATCATGGGAGTCATAAGCATGGCGCAAGCTATGACAAAGTTCATGACAATCAAAACGAGGTAGTTTCCTTCAGCACGGTAAGCATCTCCTAATGAAAGTGCAGCTAGCATCGCCCCCAAAATGGCCCAAACTATCTTCCAGCAAGCAACCTCGATCATTCCCTTAAATAAATTCTTAGTGATCTGCTGAGTTCCTTCGAAGAGATTGAATAGAAGCAGTAAAGGAGCAGACACCATAAAAAAGATCCAAAAGAAGTGATACATGGCAATTGTCAGATACCTTGCGATGTAAAGGATGAGGTAACTTAAAAAAGATAATGTTGCGATAATTAGGTCATTGAATTGCAAGACTACACTAGTCACTGAAAAGGTATAACCTTCAGCCTTTTCCTGGGCCATACGAATCATCATGTCTAAGCTATTAAGCTTGTCGATTCTCTCTGTAATTCCATCGGCCACAAAAAGAATCGAATTACTTATATCTGGAAAAGCTACTAAGAGAACCGTCGCGATAATAGCTCTTTTGATGATGTCCAGAAACTCAGGGCTTCCTGTAGGACTTTTAACCCACGCCAAAACAACAGCAAGGGCAAAAAATACGGGGAGCATAAGGTAGTACATTCTCACAAATTCTTGATGGAGATCCCTCATAAGTGATCCCAAAAGTGCAAAGTCTGGCATATCTTACCTCCCGGCCCCAACCGCGAGAGGACTCAGCTTTGTCTCATTTGGAAGGCCACCAAACGCGTTGGAAAGACCTTCGTATTGAGTTTTAAACTGAGCCGCTTGCAGTTTTTCTTTTCTGTTCGCTAGGGCCATGTTTTGCCCCATCATTTTGAGCATCATCGAGTTTGTTCTTAAGACCTGAGTAGTAACACCAATCAACACAGCTATTGATTCTGCCGTAAGCTTTCCGGCCCCCTGAGGACTAACATTCTGTGCATGACTGATAATTCTTTTTGTCTCAACGTCCACACTATCAGCATATTGAAAGAGAGTGCCGTTCATTGAGATACTTTCAGAAACAGACCTGTCTTGGGCTTCTTGTAACCGGTATTCACTTGTCTGAGGGATTACTCCATATAAATCCTCGATTGCTCTTTGAACCTGATCAGCAGTCTCTAGGCTTCCGTAGATCCCAGGGTTAAACTTTGGGTTAAAAATCTGAATTACCCGGAGTCCGTTTCTTATGCCTTGATTGATTTCTCTCATAAGAGATAAAGTATCCTTCCCTGTTCCTACAATTTGCCGAAGTTCATAGAGTTGCTGAATTGACTGTGCAAGAATTTTCAAAAGAACAGCTACATCACCCCCAAAAAGATCTGCCTTCGCAGGTTTTGGCAACATAAGCGTAATGCAAAGAAAGATTGTAAGAATTCTTTTCTTTATACTCATGCAGACCCCAAATCCGCTTTACCTTGGGCGATACCATTTGGGTAAATCCGAGCCGCTTCCTCAATGGCATGGACAAGAGAGTGTCCTTGTCCTCTTAAGTCTTGTAGATAATTGTTGTCTGAGGCATCTGAAGTAGACAGCCAATATTCAAATGGACTTGGATAAATTCTTATAACTTGACGATGATCTCCTTCAATCATGAATCCTTCAGCGAACTCACCTTTTCTCTGCTCTAGTGAGTAGATTAAACTAAGCTCTTGTGAATTTAGCTTAAGAGAGTTGCGAAGAATTTCAGAATCACCTCTTTGCAGAAGAATGAACTTAGTCGCTGTGTTGTTCATGATTGCTGAGCCGATGGGACTTTCTATTATCTCTTCCACGCCTTGCGTGATGAAAGTAATTCCAGAACCAGTCTTACGAAGAGTACGCGCACAATATTCCATGAACCCAGCAGCCGCGCTCGATTTCAATAACTGCCACGCTTCGTCTAAGATAATGCGTTTCTTATTCACCTTATCCAGCTCCACCTGAGTAAGAATGAAGTCGGTAAGAATCAAGATCATCACACTTTGAAGATCGGGATAAGTTGATAGCCCCTTAAGATCGAATGTACAAATCGGAGCATCTGTTCTCAGTGATCCAAACCCATCCAAAAGCTTCCCGTATGGTCGATTTCCTGTCCACATGAATAGGATTTTAGAAATGTTAACCATTGAGGCTTCCTTACTCTTTGCAAGTTTGTCAGTAAGCTCTGAAAGGATTGGAACTTCTCCCTTTTTCCGTTTCTCCTCATAAAGCTCTATGATTGCTTTCTCTAGCAGAACTCGATCAAGCTTTGTAAGTGTCGACAAATCATTCTCCACAACCATGCTCTCAATGACAGCCAATAGTGACTTGAGTTTCTGATTGCTCGGTTCTTGACTTGGATCAGGTATATCAAACGGGTTGAGCCTATATTGATCTGATAAGTTCATCTCTATGTACTGGCCACCTAATGACTCAGTAAGTTTTTTATATGAGCCTCCAATGTCAATAATGAACACACGAAGACCACGGGCCAATTCTTGCATCAAAATGCAGTTATTCAAAAAGCTCTTTCCAGCACCAGATGAACCAGTGACGAGCTGATTATAGTTTGTAAGCTTTGAATCAAACGGATTAAAGCTTACAAGTCCATTCATCCTGTTTCTAAAAATAACTGTCGGATCATCATCTCCTTCACGCGGACCATAGAGAGGGATAAAATCGACCAGGTTATTTGTTTTGAACTTTTTTGCCCTCTCTAAATTCTTGGGTGCTGCTGGCAGATTTCCTTTGAAAATCTTCCAAGCACCGACAGTTTCTTCAAGACCCTCAGCACCGTTAAGCAACCGAAAACGAGAAAGTACCTCGCGCGTTTGACGGTTCAGCTTCTTACTTCCTTCCTTTGTTGCTTGTGCACGGAGAATAATACTCATCTGGGCCGCATAAATTCTTTGACCGGAATTCAAAAGCTCTCGAATGAGCTCTTCTGTTGAACTAAGTTTCGTTTCGCTTTCAAGATCGCTTGCTTTGTTGCCGGAAGTAACTGCCAGAGAATGCGCCATCTTTCTTTTCTGTTGAAGTTTCGCCATTTCATCGGCCTGACTTGGTACCTCAAAGGAAACAAACAGATCGTAATGAAAAGGCATCCGTAGGAAAGATGAAAGCTGTCCTGCGAATGTTACTTCTGGCAAAGTTTTCAGTGTAACGATTCTGTGAAAGTGAGAATCTAATGTAAATTGATCAAATCCTAAAATAAGATCCCCGAAAACGAGTTGCTCCCGTGCAGACTGCACTGCAAGCCATTCCATGGCATCCAAGGTTCCTGGCTCAAGGTTTTCATCCTTTGGAGCTGTTACTTTCGGTGCAGGCTCAGTTTTAGAGCGTTTTGGATTGAGAAACTGATAGATGTGCCCTTGAGCTTCCTGAACGCTTAAAACCCTCCCAGAGAGACCCAGAGAAACGAAAGAAGACAAGAGCGTGTCTACATTCTGAAAGAGAACCTCCAAGGTTTCTTCATAACTCCGAGTAACTGAGTCGGAAAAGTCGGCTTGCTTCTTTAGAAAGTTCAGCTTTTTACCCCCAACCATCTGGGTCCGAAGATAAATAGAAAGTTCTGGGCGATAGAGTTCAGAATCTTCCTGGGCTTTTCTAAGTTTCCTTTCTCGATACTGAGCGATGTTCATCACCAAAGGATGAACTTCAGAACTCTTAGCTTTAGAATGCTTATCAATAACAGATGTAAAATCAGACCCAACTGAAAGACAGAATTGTACGCTGGTATTCTCAGAGATTGAATTTAAGAGCCCACGTAACTTTAGAGCTAGTTGATTAACACTCTGATCATCAAAGCACTCAATATCTATGAGAGGAAGTCTGATTCCTGCTACCAAAGACCCATCGCTTAAAATTAAATGGGGTCTTGGGTACTCAGCAAACTCCCAAAAAGGCAATTCTTCACAAAGACTGGGTTCAGAGTTTTTGTTTTGAAACATTTTTCACCTTTCCATTAAATTTGCGATAAAGGCGATCCCCTCTTCCTGCCGCGAAATAGGCAGGACGAATTAGAAATTCGCCTAGATGCTGAATGTAGTTGTCTGGCCGTCCTTTCTTTGCAAAGTATAGGAACAACGCAAGTACCAGCGTTGTTCCCCATACCAGCGGATAACGAAAGGAAGTCCCACCAAAAACCAAGTTTGTGATCGCAAGGTTAAAGAAAATGAGAAGAAGATCTGGTAGTTCATATCCAAAGAGCTTGCTTTTCATTTCAAGGGCCCGTGGCACTCTAGTTGTAATGAGTCCTTCGTCTTCCATATTCCACCTCTAACGAACAGTTTGAGCGATGAAGTCCACAATCCCTTGTGCGCCAAAGCCAATCATGCAACCGATGATGGCGTATGCAATGTGCTGTTTCGCATTTGGATTTCCCGTAAAAAAAGAAATCCCAGCAATTGCAATTCCAATTACAGAGAGCAAAGGGAGAATTACTCCCGTTAACTTCGTCTTGATCCCCATCAAACTTGTCTCAAGGCCAGCATGGGCGCTTTCAGGCATGGCAAGCCCCGTAGTGACCACGAGAGCCACTGTTAAAACTAATTGCAATTTGTTCATTACTTGCTCCTAGTGAAAATTTCTCTAATGAAGCTTCAAAAGGTCGCGCAAATTATTTGGGCTTAGGCAGCAGCCAATCCTTCGTCAGGCGCAGTCTTTCCGAAAGGATTAGCCGATTCATCGGGGTAAAGGCTCATGTAAATTTTCTTTTCCAGAAGGTCAAAGTTCAGTTCTATCATTCCTTTTTGAACGTCCGCTTTAGCATTACCGACAATATTCCAGAAAAACTTGTTTTGTGAGGAGTTGGTCTTATTAATCTCTCTTGTCATTAGAAGAAATTTTGAAGAGTCCTCTCTACTAGGCAGTAGGAAGAACTTATCTTCAAGAAACATCCATAGTCTGAGAGAGTAAATTCCTTGACCATCGCGAAGGTAGGCCATGCCAACAGTCTTATTTTTCTTTCCATTATCCACAGTAAAAACTGGGAAGCGGTAGAAATTAGGCATAGCTTCAGAAAGTGCTTCTTTGATTGACTTCATTCAGACTCCTTTGGAAAAGTTTATCGTCTTAGACAATTAATGCCTGCCCAAGCCTCCCCAGGCTTCACGGGGTGAAAACTGGGATCTTTGCTCTACGCTCTTTGTCGCTCTCATACTGGCGCTGCTACAAGCGACAGTTGAAAATGCAACGAGTACGAGGATAAAAAGGTTCAAAATATTCATAATTCTCTCCAATGTTTATGCCGCCAATGCGGCCGTATAGTTTTCTTTAAATGGGTCAGTTAGTTTATCCCAATTACAGTTGGGACAATAATTGAACTGAAGACTTGTTTTGCTTTCAAAGTGGCAACGAGGGCATAGTTGCTTCCTTGTATTGAAAGTTAAAACTTTCGAATTCATTATTTCTTTCTCTTTCAGAAATTCTTCGTTTTCAATTAATTCGTTCAACACATCACGCGCATTAAGGCTTTCATCAATTAAAAAGTGATTTCCTGAAATCATTAATCCT